>JBDHMQ010000118.1:0-8389 GCA_039656095.1 Gemmatimonadota bacterium
CCGTGGCACACCTGCGGGCCAGCTTGCGGCTCCGCGGGAAACATCAGCATACCGGTCAACGCGACGTCAACCCGCTGAGGTCGTTCGTCCTCTAAGACATACACGCAAACAACATGGTTGCTTCGTCCGTTCAGGCCGGGAGAAACCAGAACCCCATGGCCAGCATCAGATACACGGCGAGCAGCTGAACGCCTTCCATCCAGTGAGACTCGCCGTCGAGTGAAATCAGGGTCATGATGCCCACGGAGAGGCCGACGGCCACTACCTCAAATGGTGTAAACACGAGATCCATTGGAGCGGGGCCGACAAAGTAACTGAGGAATACAAGAAGCGGTGCAACGAAGAGAGCAATCTGCATCGACGACCCAATGGCGATGTTCACAGCGAGGTCCATCTTGTTCTTGATCGCCATGAGTACGACGGTTGAATGCTCGGCGGCGTTTCCGACAAGTGCCACGAGAATTACCCCGACGAACACCTCGCTCATCCCAAGATCCTCAGCCGCAGCCTCAACAGATCCAACAAGCATCTCTGACATCAACCCGACCACCGCCGCAGAGGCAATCAGCAAAAGCAGAGCCGCCCTGGCAGAACCGCCCTCAGCCGGTGTGTCAGCTTCTCCACCGAGATAGAGATGCGAGTGTGTACGCAAGCTGAACACAAGACTGAATACATAAGTCGCCATCAGTACGATCGCTATGTCGCGGCTGAGAGTGAACTCAGTGCCAGGCGACGCATCAGCTACAGCGTGGAATATGGCGGGAATAACGAGTCCGATGACACTCAGCACGAGCAGTGTCGTACCCAGCGTGGCTGCGGTTCGGTTGAATCGCTGTACGGGATTTCGAATCCCTCCCAGCAGGGCTCCCATTCCAAACACCAGCAGGATGTTCCCGATGATGGATCCGGTGAGCGACGCCTTCACCACATCCTGAAGACCTGCATGCAGGGCAAACCCTGCAATGATCAGCTCAGCGGCGTTTCCAAACGTGGCGTTCAGGAGCCCCCCGAGTCCCGCACCTACATGCTCGGCAAGCCGTTCCGTCGCACGACCCATGTACCCCGCTAGCGGGATAATCGCGATGCCTGCACATATGAAAATGGGAGTACCGACTACGCCGAAACCGTATTTCAGGGCGATAGTGATTGGTACGAATACCAGAAGGAGTGCAAGCGCGTTTTCAAGGCGGAACCAGCGTGCCACGGAGACTCCTGTCGTCGGCGTCGAGGCCCGGGGCATGGGCCGGAAAACGGACGTCATTCAACGCCCGGCGCAGATGCAACGCACGGATTACGGAAGGAAAGGTGCCGTCCGGATTCGAACCGGAGTAGGGGGCTTTGCAGGCCCCTGCCTAACCGCTCGGCCACGGCACCAACTGCCATCGAACTTCTGGCGGGCACCAATGCTATCCCAGCACCGCGGCTGCGGAAAGGGACGCCACCGGCGCAGATCCCGAATCAGCCTCCCGTACCAGTGTGCGTAGGAGCCCCGGCGGCCAGCAACTCCTCTGCATGCATCCTGGAAGTGTCGCTATCGGGATCACCACCCAGCAATCGCGCGACCTCAGCCACCCTGGCCTTTCCACTTAGTCGAGTCACTCGCGTTTCCACTCGTCCGTCGACTTCCGCCTTGTCCACTCTAAGGTGGTCATCGGCCCGCGAGGCGATTTGTGCCAGATGCGTCACCACGAACACCTGGTGTCTTCCGGCTACTTCAACCAGCCGAGCTGCCACCTGATGAGCTACCCGTCCTCCAATGCCCGCATCGATCTCATCAAATACCAGGCTCGGAATCTGATCCACGGCAGCCAGTACCGTCTTCAGAGCCAGCATTACCCGGCTCAATTCTCCCCCCGAACCCACGCGAGCGAGCGGGGCCGGGTCGAAACCGGCATTCAGGCTTACCTGAAATTCAGCCAACTCTGATCCCGACCGCCCGGGCTCCTCCAACGGCTCAAGGTCGACACAGAACTGACCACCATCCATTCCCAGACCAGGTAGCAAACCCATTACTTCGTCGGCCAATCGCGCTGCTGCCGCCAACCGACACTCGCGAAGCAGCCCTGCAGCGTCGACAAGGGCTGCCCTGGCAGCATCCTGCTCCCTGGACAGGCGCTCCAACTCCAGATCCGAGCTGTCCGCCATGTCCAGTTCTTCTCTGATCCGCTCCGCGTCTGCCAAAATTTCCTCGACCGGTCGTCCGTACTTCCGCTTCATGCGGTCGATATCGGACAGACGCTCCCGGAGTCGTTGTAGCCGAGCCGGATCATGCTCTATGCCCGCGTGGTAGCTGGCCAGTCGCCGGCCCAGCTCTTCCACGGCCCTGAGAGCTGTCTCGTGAAGATCTGTCAGATTTTCTGCCCCATTGTCGATCCTGACCAGATCCCCGAGGCGGCGACCCTGCTCGCCTAACCGGTCCAGGAGAGCTTCGTCTCCTCCATACAGCGACTCGGCCAAACCGCCGGACAACTCCAGCAATTCTTCGGAGTGTTCCAGGCGGCGGGCCTCTCCACTCTTCTCGGCTTCCTCGCCCACGCGGAGACCCGCTTGATCGACTTCCTCAAGTTTGAAACGCAGAAACTCCGCTCGCTCCCGAATCCCTGCGACACGCTCCTGCATCAAGTCACGCTCTGCGGTCAAGTCAGCCAGACGTATGTACGCCTGCTCCACAGCTCTGAGTTCTATCGAGGCTCCCGCATAGCGATCCAACATCGACTGCTGCGCGTAACGGGATAGTAGTGCCTGATGCTCCAGCTGTCCGTGCAGATCGACGACGCTGGAAGCGAGTTCCTTGATCAGGCCTGAGGTTACCGGAGTACCATTGATCCAGGCCCGGTTGCGGCCCTCTCGGTGCACTTCCCGACGAACGATCAGCCAATCATCGCAACGACGTACAAGATCTGGCATTTCACTCACGTCGAACCGTCCTTCGACGGAAGCTCTATCCTCACCGGCTCGCACGACCTCGGAATTCGCCCGCTCCCCCATCAAGAGTGTAAGTGCACCCACAATGAGCGATTTTCCGGCACCGGTCTCACCCGACAGCACAGTCAGCCCCGGTCCGAACTCGAGCTGGACATCCTGAATGACGGCGTAGTTGCGAACCCGGATTTCTCGCAGCAATGCTCTACTCTTCGTCTGGGCGCACGTCGCCCCAGCGCAATTTTCGACGCAGCACAGAGAAGAAATTGTCGCCCGGTAGACGCAGGAGCCGTAGTGGATGAGGAGAGCGACGGATGGTCACCCGGTCTCCTTCAGTCAATTCTCCACCTGCCTCTCCATCTATCGTGACCAGAGTTCCCTTCATTCCGCTGAGAATCTCGATTGTGATCGTCGAGTCCGCTCCGACGACGAGGGGCCGAATGGCAAGGGTATGTGGACAGATGGGCGCTGCGACCAGTGCGTCGAGGGACGGCACAAGTATGGGTCCGCCGGCTGACAGGCTGTAAGCCGTCGAACCGGTCGCCGTCGCAACGATGATCCCGTCCGCGCTGTATTGCCCCACCGCATCGTCATCTACCCACACGCGCACACGAAGAAGCCTCGCTGCACCGCTCTTATGAACTACCGCATCATTGACGGCATACCACGACCGGCCGGCTGCCTCAACTTCCAGAGCCAATCGCTGCTCTTCGACACAGTCGCCCGAATCCATCAGACGAATCATTTCCTCCAGGCGATCCATTGCACCGGCCGTGAGGAAACCGAGCTTGCCCAGGTTGCAGCCCAGCACTGGTACTCCGTGTGGTCCCGCCGCGCGCGCCCCCCGCAGCAGCGTACCGTCTCCACCGAGCGTCAGCATAGCATCCAAGTCAGCGAGGTGGTCATGCAGGTCCGAATACACCGGGCCAACCACGGTCTTGATTACTTCGTCACCATAAAGTTGAATGCCGAGTTCGTCAGCCATAGCCTGAACACGGTTGACGATTGCTGCCAGTTCAGGGTATCCCGGTGACCCTACAAGTCCCAATCGCATCTCAATGCCTCCGCGCCAGAATCCAGTCGGCGATCATCCGAAGATCATCAGGTTCGGGCAATCCGTCGAGTTCCGCTTCCGCACTTCGAACTAACTCCCGGCTTAGACGTTCAGCCTCTGCCAATCCATATACGCCCGGATACGTCGCTTTGCGGAGCACCGCATCCCGGCCACTTTCTTTGCCGAGCTCGTCGGTGGTTCCCCTCATATCAAGGATGTCATCAATCGCCTGAAAAGCCAGTCCCAGGCGCATACCGAATCGCTCCAACCGATCGACGTCCGCGTCTTGGGCCCTCGCCGAAATCCCCCCCATCGCCACGGCTGCTGCGATCAGCTTCGCTGTCTTGCCCGTATGGATCCTCTCCAACTCGTCGGGCATAACAGGACGCCCTTCGGCTCTCAGATCCAATAGCTGTCCCCCGACCATTCCCTGTCCGCCCGATGCCGCCGTGAGCCTCACCACCAGCCGCGCTGTACGGTCCTGCGAAAGACCAAGTTTCTGCCCTGCCAGCCCGATGGTACGCACGGCAAGTGGCATCATGGCAGCACCCGCCAGTACCGCAGCCGTTGCGCCGAACTTCACATGAAGGGTCGGTCGGCCCCGGCGGAGCACATCGTCATCCATGCACGGAAGGTCATCGTGAACAAGCGAGTAGGCATGGACGAGTTCTACGCTGCACGCGATTCTGGCCGCGTCCTGTGCCCGGCCGCCTGTCGCCTTGAAAGCTGCCATCAACAGGAGCGGTCGAATTCTCTTGCCCTGTCCGAGAACCGCATAACGAATCGGCTCAGCAGTACCCTCAGCAACATCCGCCAGCAGGACATCCAGAAGATCGGGTAGCGCAGTGTCCACCTGCTGCTGGTACCAGCCGATCGTATGATGCTCAGCGACAACCCCTGTCATGAACTGTTTGGCCTGTTGGGATCATCACGGTTGGGAACGTCAAACCCGATGGCTTCGAGGTCGCCGGATGCGGCCTCAATGAGCTCCTCTACCCTTCCCTCCGCTGCATCCAACAAACGACCGGCATCTCTCAGGCGTGCAATGCCCAGCTCGAACTGCGACAGCGCCTCGTCGAGCTCAAGGTCTTCGGAGCCGAGGCGATCGACAATGGATTCAAGCTCTGCCAACATTTCTTCAAACGTCGCTTTTCCCGGTCCTGACTCAGTCACCTGATATCTCCTTCGATACAGTCCGGCAACGAACGCTCCCGTCCACAATCCGGAGATCAATCATCTCGCCTACTACGAACATACTCATATCTCGCAACACCCTGCCTTCTCCGTCCAGCGGAACAGAGTATCCTCGAGCGAGGGTTCCGAGCGGACTCAGCGCATCCAACCGACCTCCCGCCATTGCCCGCCGCTCTTTCCGCCTCCGAAGTCCGCTCTCGATACGCTCAATAAGTCCGACTCCCGCCAAGCGGGCTCGGTCGCGCCCTCGGCTGGTGCGACCGCGGAGCGTCTCGACGAGAACACCGGCCCGGGTTCGAAGAACTTCCAGCAGAACTTCCGTATCTGGCACAACCGCCTCACCAGCCGCCGATGGAGTTGGTGCGCGCACATCCGCGACCAGGTCTGCTATCGTAAAATCGATTTCGTGACCGACCGCTGAAATCACAGGTACGGGACACGATGCGATCGCCCGGGCAACCACTTCCTCATTGAAGGCCCACAAATCCTCTACCGAGCCGCCACCCCGCGTAACCATCACGACGTCGCAGGCCCCGTGTCGAACAATGCGGTCGAGCGCTGCTACGATGCTTTCACCGGCCCCGTCCCCCTGGACGCGACTGTCCGAAATCAGCACGCGTGCCCAGGGAGCTCTTCGATGCACAACCGCCAGCACATCGCGTAGCGCCGCCCCTGACCTCGAGGTGACTACCCCGATCTGTGTCGGGACGCTCGGGATTGGCCGCTTCCGCTCCAGATCAAGTAGCCCCTCGGCAGCCAGTTTTGCCTTCAACTTCTCGAAGGCCAGTCTCCAAAGTCCCTCTCCTTCAGCACGAATGTCCCGGACGACGAGTTGGTAACTTCCCCGCGCCCCATAAATCGTGGGGCGTCCCTGCGCCGCTACTCGCATGCCCTCCTCGGGGTGTGCGGGTAGTCGACCCAGATCTGAACGCCAGATGACACAGGAGATTTGAGCTGTATCGTCGCGCAGGCTGAAATAGCAGTGACCGGACCTATGCGGTCGCCAGTTGGAAACTTCTCCGCCTACCCATAGCGATCCCAGCGCTCCCTCGACGAGGCGTCGAGCGCGTTCGTTCAGTTCGGCGACGGAGACTGCTGTCTCAGGCGCTTCGCCGGGTACAGGCTCTAGCAAATCTGGCACAACCAGGGTTATGCCGGGCCGAGCCGGGCCGCAGCTGTGGCCGTATTGCTGAGCAACATGGCGATCGTCATCGGACCCACGCCTCCCGGCACGGGTGTGATCCATGATGCCTTTTCAGCCACCTGGTCAAAGGCCACGTCACCCACAAGTCTGTATCCCTTGGCAACAGACGCGTCATCCACACGATTCACTCCCACATCGATCACCACGGTTCCATCGGAGACCATGTCTGCGGTAACAGACTCCGGGCGACCAACGGCTACGATGAGTAGATCTGCCTGCCGGGTGATCGCTCCGAGGTCGGCCGTGCGACTGTGCGCCATGGTGACCGTCGCATTGGCGACTGGCCCCTTCTGAGAAAGAATCGTAGCCATCGGGCGACCAACAATGTTGGATCGACCAACGATCACAGCATGCTTTCCAGCCGGATCAAATCCTATCTGTTCAAGCATGACCTGTACCCCGGCAGGCGTGCAGGGTCGGAACGCATCTGGGTCGCCGCTCGTCATGCGGCCAACATTCGTCGGATGGAATCCGTCAACATCTTTTTCCGGACGAATTCGTTCCATCACAGTTCGCTCGTTGACATGATCCGGTAGGGGCAGTTGAACCAGGATACCGTGCACACTGGGGTCCTCATTCCAGTCGTCCAGAATACTGAGAATTTCTTCCTCAGTAACGTCATCCGGCAATCTCAGGTCGATCGCTTTCATGCCAACTTCGTCGGCCGCACGCTGCTTCATTCCTACGTAGACCCGCGACGCTGGATTGTCACCGACCAGCATGACAGCCAGGCAAGGTTTAATTCCGGACGTCTTCAGTTCGTCAACGCGCACGCGAACTGCCTGCCGCACGTCCGCTGCAATTGCCTTACCGTCGATAAGTTGAGCCGACACGCATTACCTCCGCTGTATTCAGCGGGCGAAGTTCACGGACCGTGACTCACGAACGACCACGACCTTGATCTGCCCGGGATATTGAAGTTCTTCTTCGATCATTCGAGCGGTCTGCTCGCTGATCTCCGACATCCTCTCATCATCTACCTGTTCGGGAATGACCATGACCCGAATCTCACGTCCCGCCTGGATCGCATACACTTTGGCGACACCAGTGTGGGAGCGCGCAATTTCCTCCAGTTTTTCAAGCCGTTTAACATAGAGCTCAAAGGATTCCCGACGCGCCCCAGGTCGTGCTCCACTTATCGCATCTGCTGCGGTGACCAGGAACGTTTCAGGGTAACGGGCCGGCTCCTCGCCGTGGTGCGCTCGGATAGCATTCAGGACCCCGTCACTCTCGTTCACTCGCTTGCACAGGTCGTAGCCAATCTCCACATGGCTTCCTTCCTGGACATGGGTCAGGCCCTTGCCAATGTCATGCAGCAGGCCCATCCGCTTGCACAACTCAGCATCGAGACCCAGCTCAGCGGCCATCGTCGCTGACAGCAGAGCAACCTCGCGTGAATGGGCCAGTTGATTCTGTCCGTAGCTGGTTCGATATCGAAGATTGCCGAGCACTTCGACGAGTTGCTCGTTGAGGTCGTGAATACCTAACTCATACAGCAACTCTTCGGCTGCTTCGAGCATTTTTGTCTTTACTTCCGCAGCCGCCTTCTCGACAATCTCCTCAATGCGGCCAGGATGAATTCGCCCGTCTGTCACCAGACGCTCCATGGCGATCCTCGCCACTTCACGACGAATTGGGTCGAAGCTCGACAGGATTACTGCCTCGGGGGTGTCATCAACAACGACATCTACCCCGGTAGCAGCCTCGAACGAGCGGATGTTTCTCCCCTCCCGCCCGATGATGCGACCCTTCATGTCGTCGCTCGGCAACGGCACAACGGAAACGGTGATCTCGGAAGAATGGTCAACGGCGAGGCGCTGAACCGACATGGCGATGATTTTCCGCGCCTCACGCTCGGAATCCCGCCGAGCCTGCTCACGGATTTCTCGAACGGTCTGAGCCGCGTGTGCCCGGGCTTCGTCCTCGATGCGAGTGATCAGTGCCTCTCGAGCCTGTTTGGCCGACATTCCGGCCACCTTCTCGAGCTTTAGCTCCAGCTCCTCCGCACGCTTCCC
>JBDHMQ010000119.1:0-5507 GCA_039656095.1 Gemmatimonadota bacterium
TACGGAATCACGGTTTCTGAAGATGGTCGACCATGGTTTGTCGAATTTGCTTCCGGAAAAATCGGTACGATCGACCCCATGTCGCTTCAGCTGAAAGAATTCGACTTACCCGATCCGTCTGGCAGGCCACGGCGCATTGCAATTGATTCCCACGGGGACATCTGGTATGTGGATTATTCTCTTGGAGAAATCGCCCGCATGACCGTGGACGGAGAATTTGAGGCCTGGTCGGTTCCTTCTGGAGTCGGGGGGCGTCCGTATGCTTTGGGGATCGATGATTCAGACCGCCTGTATTACGTAGAGACCGGCCCGCGACCCAATCAACTCGTCGTCTTCGACGGTAGTAAGCTGCGAACGCTGAGCGTTACTTCGATTCCCAGTGGGGGTGGTGCCGTGCGTCACATGATGTTTGATCGCGGTAGGCAAGCGTTCTGGTTCGGGACCGATGCGAATACGCTGGCACGCGTTCGTGTTCCGGCGGCGCCTCCGGCGTCGTGACAGCAGCTACGGGATCCGTAGCGCTAGTTACCGGTGCCTCTGGCGGCATTGGATATGAGCTGGCTCGATGTTGCGCTGCGGACGGTCGCAACGTTGTGCTGGCGGCGCGAAACGGCACTCGCCTGGAGGCAGTGGCCCAGGAATTTCGCCGTGAATTCGAAGTTGAAGCGGTACCCATTTCGATCGACCTGACACATCCCGATTCGCCTGAAAAGCTGCATTCCACAGTGTCGGATCGCGGACTCCATGTTGAGCTACTGATCAATAATGCAGGCTTTGGTGCCTGGGGCCCATTCGCGAAAACCGATCCGGAGAACATTCGGGGGATGGTCGCCCTGAATGTCGACGCGGTAACACGCCTGATCGCGCTCGAACTTCCTGGAATGCTCGAACGCCGCAGCGGGCGAATTCTAAACGTCGCGTCGACTGCAGCGTTTCAGGGTATCCCGTCGATGGCTGTATACGCCGCAACGAAGGCCTATGTACTCTCATTGACGGATGCGCTGGCCGTTGAACTGAGTTCTACGAATGTTACGGCAAGCGCGCTGTGCCCAGGCGGAACTACGACGGAGTTTATGGAACGGGCGAACATGGGATCGTCCGCATTCCTTGATGTGAAGTTTATGGATCCACGGCGAGTCGCGGAGATCGGTTATGCCGGGATGCTTGAGGGTCGACGCATAATCATTCCGGGCTGGGACAATCGACTCGGCGCCTACCTAACGCGATTCGTACCGCGAAGCATTGCTTCCCGGATCGGCGGTTGGCTCATGCGCGAGCGTTCGAAGTCCCGCTAGAAGCCAGTAGTCTAGAAGGCTGTCAGGGAGGCGTGCCGTCCCAGTCGAACGTGATCGCAGCTACGCCCAGGACCTGACTGTTCACTGCTGCCAGGATCGACGCATTGTACTTACCCGCGGGACAAGTAATCGGCGTAATATTCGGGCCGCTAAGATCGAGGGTGATATCGACTGTCACTTCCGCACCCGCAGCAAGCGATGATACTTGCGTCGGAGCTAGATTCACCGTGATTACGTTGCACAGCGAGTCGGGAGGGACAATACGTACCACCTGGTCGTTCCTACCAATATCGACGGGCCCCAAGTCTCTCGTGCCTACATTCCGCAACACGAGAACCGCAGTACGATCCTCGCCGGGAAGGATGATTGACTCCGGCGAGAACGCAAGATCTCCAAACTGCGGACCCGTTGGTGTATCACCCCCACAGCTTCCCATAAGCCCCAGGCCTGCAAGGACCAGTGCGAGTACCGCGAGCCGGTGGGTGCGTCCCCTCATGATTCAATCTCCTGCCCCAAACGTTGACATTTCTGATTGCTGATGGACCCAACATAGAATGTGCGGCAGTCCGTGCAACGCCCTCACGCTGGCCCGGTTGACGAACTGCAACATTTCCGCCATTCTTACCCGCTGTCACAGAAACGCTGTGGACGCTGTCCGCCGCCTCGTCCAGAAGACGGAGTAGTACAATGAAGACTGGGATTCATCCTGAATATACACCGACAAAGATCACCTGTGCCTGTGGGCGGGTGACTGAAACATATGCGACTGTCGAAGAATTACACGTCGAAATCTGTTCGCACTGTCATCCGTTCTTTACCGGAAAGCAAAAGCTTGTAGACACGGCGGGCCGTGTTGAGCGCTTCCGGCGTAAATACAGGGCGGAGGGCAATACGCCCGAGGCCGCGCAGGACGAGGAAGCTGAGGCGCCTGCCGCCGAGGTTGCCGAGACCGACCAGGCTGATGGGGTTGGTGACGCCGATGACGCTGATGACGGCGAGGCTGAGACCTCCGCCGAATCGACTGAAGCGTAAGCTGAATCCGCAGGGGCGGCGGGTCACCTCCCGACCGCCCCGATTCTCTCCGTCGTGACCCTCGACCCGCAGGCCCTGTCAGGCCGAATACAGGCCGCCATCGACCGGCAAGATGAACTTGCGGGGCTGCTGGCCGAACCTGAAACGCTGGCGAATCCAGAGCGACTCCGCGTGCTTGCTACGGAGCATTCCGATCTGACTCCACTCGTAGACGCCGGGAAGAAATTTCTTCGCGCACTCCAAGAGCTGGACGAGTCCGAGGAGATGATGCGGACTGAGTCTGGAGAGCTGGCGGACATGGCTCGCGACGAAGCAGACCGACTCAAGACCGACATCGAGGCGCTCGGTAAAAAGCTGCGTACGTTGCTTGTGCCACGTGACCCTCTCGACGACAGACCTGCGGTCGTGGAGATCCGTGCTGGCGCGGGGGGAGACGAAGCTGCTTTGTTTGCCGCGGATTTGTTTCGGATGTACACGCGGTATGCAGATCTTTGCGGCTGGTCGATTGATCTCGCATCGACCAGTGAAGGTGTGCTGGACGGGCTGAAAGAAGTGATTTTCGTGGTCCGCGGGCGCGATGCTTATGGGCGATTGCGCTACGAGTCGGGAGTGCATCGCGTCCAGAGGGTTCCGCTAACCGAAAGTTCCGGCCGTATTCATACGTCAGCTGCCAGCGTAGCCGTCCTGCCCGAGGCGGACGATGTAGAGGTGGACATTGATCCAGGTGAACTCAAGATCGATGTGTTCCGGTCTTCGGGACCCGGCGGGCAATCAGTCAACACAACCGATTCAGCCGTTCGTATCACGCACCTGCCGACAGGAATGGTCGTGACATGCCAGGACGAAAAGTCGCAGCACAAGAATAAGGCGAAGGCACTCAAGGTCCTCCGCAGCCGGCTATTGGATAAGCAGGTTGCTGAGCAGGAAGCGGAACGGGCGCGAGAGCGACGACTTCAAGTAGGTACAGGCGACCGTTCGGCAAAAATCCGAACCTATAATTACCCGCAGAATCGCGTCACGGATCATCGAATCAATCTGACACTGCATCGTCTTGAATCCGTTATGAATGGTGACCTGGACGAGCTAGTGAATGCGCTGCAGGCGGCCGGATTTGAGGAGCGTTTGCAGGGTGAGACGAGCTGAAGCTCCGAGTCTGCGCGAGGCGCTGAAGGCCCTTACTCAGGAGTTGACCGAGGGCGGGGTCGAGAGCCCGGCTGTTGAATCTGAACGGCTGTTGTCGCACGCGCTTGGTATCGATCGAACGCGCCTTGCTCTTGAAGGAAGCACCCCGCTTCCGGCAGGCGTCGCAAAGCGTCTGGCTGATCTGGTCCAACGCCGCCTGCTCGGAGAGCCGCTGCAGCACCTTGAAGGGTCCGTGGCCTTCCGAACGCTCGAGCTTGTTGCCGACACCAGGGCTCTGATCCCGCGGCCCGAAACAGAGCAGCTGATAGATCTTATCCATCGGCTTGCGGCGGGAGCAGCAAAGCGGGAAGGACAGGTAACGACTGTTCGCCGGCCCGGTGCTGATCCGGAAGTAGAGCCCATCAGTCGCGCACTGGATATTGGGACAGGGAGCGGCGCCATAGCATTGTCTCTGGCAGCAGAGAACATCGCTCGGTATGTAGTCGGAATCGATAGATCTCCAACAGCACTTGAGCAGGCGGCTGAGAATTGTCAGCGAGCAGGACTTGGTGCCAGGGTTGAATTCCGTCGGTCCGGCGCCGATCCGTTCTTTGCTATCGAGTCAGGGGAGTTGTTTGGACTCATCGTGTCTAACCCGCCCTATATTCGAGAGGATGAGCTGGCCGGTCTGCCTGTCGAAGTTCGGCAGTTTGATCCCCTGGAGGCACTCAGCGGCGGAGCAGATGGTCTTGATCTCCTGCGTCAGATTGCGAAGCGTGCCTCGGATTATCTTGAGCCGACGGGCATCTTGTTTCTCGAAATCGGAGCCTTCCAAGCCCCGGCGGTCTGCCAGTTGCTCGAGGACACCGGTCGATGGACGGGTGTGAGGTCATTTAGGGACCTCGCCGGTCATGACCGCTTCATCGTTGCCAGCCTGATATGAGTTCGACACCGTTCGCCGTCGCGCCCTGACGGAATTCACGCTATATTTTACAGTCTATCATCAAGCCGGTAAACGAATCCTCGAATACGCGTATGGGATATGGAGACGACTAGTCGGGACAAGATCTTTGAGCGTGCAGGTGAAGTCGGCCGGCTCGTGTCTCAAACGGCAGAGTTCAGGCACCTCAAGGCAGCACACGAAGAGATTGGTGCCGACAAAGAGGCAACCAGCCGAATTGAGGAAATGCGGAAGGTCCAGATGGAGATCATGGGCTACCTCGAAAAGGGAGAAGAGCCGCCAGAAGATCTGAGGCACCAGCTTGAGGCGCTCAGCGAGACCATGCAGACCAGTTCGCGATACCAGTCTCTGATTTCTGCGCAGGCCAACTTCGATAAGCTGATGGAAAAAGTACAGGAGTCAATCGGGTTGGGGATTCGCGCCGGGGAAGAAAGCCGGATCGTCATCGTCTGATGAAGCACCTCCGTGAACTGGCTGAGCGGGCGCTCCGTGGTGCAGTTGAACCGCTGATCGCGTTTCTCACAAAGCATCGGGTGCATCCCAACACTTTGAGTTCGTTGGGATTCCTCATCACTTGTTCGTCCGGTTATTTCTTTCATCAGCATCAGGTCAGGACCGCCGGCGCCCTCATCCTCATCGGAGGGATCTTCGACCTGTTCGACGGTGCAGTGGCGCGGCGAACAGGTCTGGCATCTCCGTTCGGGGCGTTCTACGACTCGACGCTCGACAGGCTGTCCGAGATCATCGTGTATTTGGGGCTTCTGTCTCTGTATAACGATTATCGGATGGAGCTTGGCGATGTAGCCATGATCTACGTCGTAATGCTTGCGATGGCCGGGTCGTTGATGATCAGCTATACACGAGCCCGGGCGGAGGCACTCGACATCGAGTGTTCGATAGGACTGATGCAACGGGCGGAGCGTGTGCTGTTGATTGGTCTGGCTGCTGTGCTGTTTGGCGATCAGAACGGTGGTATCGTTCTAAAGGTCGTTCTGTATGTGCTGGCCATACTGACAAATCTGACCGTGTTGCAGCGCATCTGGTGGGTGTATCGAAATACGCGCCCCGAAGGGCAGGCTGTGGGCAGGGCCGTAAGG
>JBDHMQ010000120.1:0-9991 GCA_039656095.1 Gemmatimonadota bacterium
ATGCTTGAGTACGACGAGATCAGCTGGCGCGGTGAGCGTGCTCACCAGGACAAATTCTATCCGGCGTGGGTGCTGGACGAGGACCACGCGCTGGTGCACGGCGTGGCGGAAGCCGTAGAGCGTGTGACCGGAGAAGCGCCCCGGATCTCGAGCTGGGGCTTTTCAACCAACGGCGTGGCGACGGCGGGCCGGCACGGCATACCGTCGGTGGGTTTCGCTCCCGGCATCGAAGAACTCTCCCATACGACGGGCGAGTGGGTGTCCGTGGAAGATCTGGTGATATCGGCAGCCGTATACAGCATCATCCCAGAGATTCTGGCTGCACGAAAGGACGAGCTGACGTGACGACCGACTTGAAAGGCCGAGATTTTCTGTCCACCCAGGACTGGAGCGTAGCAGAGCTGGAGACGCTGTTTACGCTGGCCGCAGAGCTCAAACAGGCGAAGAAGGAAGGTCGGTACGAACGGCTGCTCGACCTGAAGACGCTGTACATGATCTTCTTCGACTCCTCGACCCGAACCCGGAATTCGTTTGAGACAGGAATGACGCAGCTCGGCGGACACGCGATTTACCTGTCGCCGGACAAGATGCAGATCAGCCACGGCGAGAATGCAAAGGACACGGCAAACGTCCTGTCACGATATGGCGAGGCGATCTCCATCCGGCACTGCTGTTACGGTGAGGGTAACGCCTACTTGAACGAACTCGCGGAGCACGCAGACGTCCCGGTTCTCAGCATGCAGTGTGACGTGTACCATCCCTGCCAGATCCTCGCCGATTATTTGACGATTCGTGAGCAATTCGGGAAGACTCGCGGTCTCAAACTGGGTGTAGCGTGGACCAGCGCTCCCAATTACGTGCGCCCGCTGTCCGTGCCCCAGAGCCTGATTCTCATGATGCCGCGGTTCGGAATCGACGTGACGCTGGCCTATCCGCCCGAGTTCCGTCTGATGCCGGAGATTGAGGAGCAGGCCCGCGAGATCACCAACGAATTCGAATCAGCGTTCGAAGACGCCGACGTGGTGGTGCCGAAGTCGTGGGGACCCCTACTCACCACGCAGGACACGGCGGAAGGTCTCGAGCTGATCGAGAAGTATCCAGACTGGCGCTGCACGTCGGAGCACATGGCTCTCGGACATGACGAAATGATCTATATGCACCCACTGCCCGCAGACCGCGGTCGCGAAGTTACCAATGAAGTGATCGATGGTCCGCAGTCCGTGGTGTACGACGAGGCCGAGAACCGACTGCACGTGCAGAAGGCGCTCATGGCCCTGACGATGGGCTGAGCCAGCGCGCATGACTGCTTTCTCACTTCGGTGCATTGAGTGCGGCCACCGGTACGAAGAGGACCGGGATCGTCTCGTATGTGATGACTGCATTCACCTGCAGGAATCCGGTGGCCCGATCCGCGGTGTACTCGAAGTAGACATCGAGTCGCTTCCGGCCTCCTGGCCCACAAGTTCACCGTCCGGTCGGGAGTTTCTCGAGGCCTTTCTCCCGCTTTCTCCGGGTGCCTGGCTTCCTCCCCTGCCTGTGGGGGATACGCCACTGCTCGAGGTTCCGGAGTTGCGACTCGTCCTGGGTCTTCCGCATCTGTCGGTGAAGGATGATACACGAAACCCCAGCGGTTCAACCAAGGACCGTGCGTCGTGGCTCGTGGTGGCCAAGGCGCGCGAATACGGGGTCGATACGATCGCGACGGCTTCGACCGGTAACGCGGCGACGGCCCTGGCCGCCGTGGCCGCCGCCTCGGGCACCCGGGCCATCGTGTTCGTTCCTGCCGAGACACCTGAGGCGAAGCTGGTTCAGATGCTCAGCTATGGGGCCGAGGTGCTTCCCGTGCAGGGCAACTACGACGATGCATTTGATCTGTGTATGCAGGCCTGTGGTGAGTTTGGCTGGTACAATCGCAATACGGCCATCAATCCGTTCACCGTCGAAGGAAAAAAGACGGTTGCGCTCGAAATAGCCTTGAGCATGGCGCCGGACGTGCCGGACGTAGTGATCGTCCCGACCGGTGACGGGGTAATCGTGGCTGCAGTCGCAAAGGGGTTCGCGGACCTCGCAACAGCCGGACTCATCGACCGGGTGCCGCGGCTGATCGCCGTACAGCCCGAGGGGTCCGCCGCGATCGTACACGCGCTGCGAGATGGTGCGGAATCTGTCACGGCTGTCGCCGGTGCTTCCAGCGTTGCCGACAGCCTGGTTGTCGAACGCCCGCGAAATGCCATCCTCGCCCTGCAACGCATCCGGAAGTCCGGCGGTGGAGGCGTGGCCGTGGATGACCGGTCGATTCTCGAGTCGATTCCGTTTCTCGCCCGGCACACGGGCGTATTCGCCGAGCCGGCCGCGGCCGCGTCACTGGCGGGGCTTCGTGGAGCGCTCGACGACGGCCTGGTCAGTCGTGACGAACGGACCGTTCTGCTCGTGACAGGCTCTGGTCTGAAAGACGTGCCAGCTGCTTCTCGAGCCATTGAACGCATGGTGTCGATCCCACCGGATATTGGGGCGGTCGAGAGACGGCTGTCCGGGCTGAGCTAGCTACCGTCCCCTACCGCCACTCCGTTGCGGACAGCCCTGAAATCCGTCTCAGCAGGCCCATCTGACCGAGGTGATACGCTTCGTGCTGCGCCAGAAAAATGAGGGCGTCCAGGCGAGTCGGGCCGGGGGCAGGAAATGGAAGGCCGCTGTCCCCATCGAGAAACTCTCCGCCGACCGCATCGAGCGCTCCAAACATGATTGGCGCGACCTCGTTCCACGCATCCAACGTCTCTTTTGGAGACGGAAACCGGTCGATCTCGTCGATGTTGCGCGCTCCGCCGTGGTAGATCTCGAGCGGATCTATTGACGTTCCGCCGGTAAACCGCACGACGTAATGCCGGGCCCCTACGAGATGGGTGGCGAGGAATGCCAGGTGGTTGGCCTCGCCGGGCCTGTGGAGCCAGGCCGTTTCTGTCACGTCGGCCAGCGCGCCTCGAAACACCTGTTCGTTGCTCCGCAGCGTCGCCGCGATCGTTTCCAGTCGGTCATGCATCGTCCCGGTCCTTTCGTTTGATCAAAACTGTCCGGTTCGGAATGTAGAAGAAAGGCTGCCTCCGAATGTACGGGGGTGTGGGAAGGTTCTAGATTGGTCGTGACGGCTCCATCAACAATCTGCATCTGGGAGGCTCTTCATGCGCGTGCTCGTCACGGGAGGAACCGGAAACGTCGGCGGTCGTGTCGTGCGGGATCTGGCAGAACAAGGCGTAGACGTTCTGGTGATGACCCGATCGCCCGACGGTAAGCCTGAGCTTCCTACAGGGGCTTCCTACGTTGCAGGAGATCTGGAGGACCGGGATTCGGTCATCCGGGCGATGACGGAGGCAGACCGGGTCTATTTGTTGACGCCCCTTCATCCCGACGAGACGCAGCTTGGTCGGGACGCAGTCTGGGCCGCGGCTGATGCACGCGTCGAGCACGTGGTATTCCAGTCCATCCACCGTGCAGTCGAAGCCATGCACGTCCCGCACTTCGCCTCAAAAGTGTCCATCGCCGACGAGTTGGCCCGGTCGGGGGTTCCCTATTCGATCGTCGCGCCCAACAGCTTCTTCCAGAATGACATGGGACTTCTGGGCCCGATCACCCAGGTTGGCGTGTATCCCCTTCCGGTGGGTCCGGTGTGGATAAGCCACGTGGACTGTGATGACATTGCCGCCGCCGCCGTAAAGTGTCTACTGGGTTCCGGTCACGAGGGAAAGACCTACCCGGTGGTCGGTCCGGCAGCCCACACAGGGGACCAGGTAGCGGAAGTCTGGGCCGAGGCGTTGGGGCGGCCGGTCATCTACGTGGGCGATAACCTCGATGCGTTCGAGCACGGAGCTCTCGAGATGATGCCGTCGTGGCTGGCGAGCGATCTGAGGACGATGTTTGCGCACTTCATCGAGCACGGATGGATCGCGACAGACGCGGAAATAGCCGAGTTGACGGCTCTGCTGGGCCGGCCAACGCGCAGCTACGAAAACTGGGTCGCCGAGATCGCGAAGGATTGGGTATGAGGCAGACCGGTCAGGTTCGGCTTAACGATCGGTGACTTTCGCCATCACGCTAGCCGTCGCGGCGTTCTTCACTTCGCTGTTGACGTTCTTCAGTGGATTCGGCCTCGGCACCCTCCTGCTTCCGGTGTTCGCCCTGTTCGTTCCCGTAGAAATAGCCGTAGCGGCCACAGCCGTCGTACATGCGGCAAACAACGTGTTCAAGGTCGGACTACTCGCGAAATTGGCCCGGCGAGATGTCGTGGTCCGATTCGGAATTCCAGCGGTCGCCGCCTCATTCCTGGGAGCCCTTCTGTTGGCGCGGATGTCTGGCCGCGGGACACTGTTTGAATGGAGTCTAGGAGACCGGTTGATTGATGTGCAGCTGATCGAGTTTGTGCTCGGTCTGCTGATCCTCGGCTTCGCGCTGTTCGAGTTGGCGCCACGCCTGCGGAAAATCCGTGCGCCCGACAGTTGGCTTCCGCTCGGCGGAGCCCTGTCCGGCTTCTTCGGCGGTCTTTCCGGACACCAGGGGGCTCTTCGGGCGATGTTCTTGACACCGCTTGGTTTGTCGACCGGCGAATTCGCCTCGACCCAGGCCGTAATCGCGGTGTTCGTCGACATCGTACGAATCGCCGTTTACGGCTGGTCGCTGGGCTGGCTCGGTGGCGCCGCGACACGTGCAGGGGTGCCCTGGACGCCGATCGGCGTTGCTGTCCTGGCGGCATTCGCCGGTGCGCTACTGGGCAGGCGTCTGCTTCCCAGGGTTACACTCGACCGATTACACCTGCTGGTCGGGTGGCTGCTCGTCATAGTCGGACTCGGGCTGGCCACAGGCCTCGCCTGAGTTGCGGCGTGTCCTGAAACACATGAGTCTTCTGACATGAAAAGCGGAAAATGCCCCAAGTGCGCGTCGTCAGACGTTCGGAAAAGTAAGATTTCGAGCGCCTGGTCATCGGATAAAGGAATGGTTCCCCTCGGCGGCGGCTTCGATTCCCACGCCAAAGTCCAGCATTACGTATGTGTCGGCTGTGGATACGTGGAGAGGTACGTATTGGATCCGAAGGGACTGGAGAAAATCCGCACCAAGTGGAAGCTGGCCACGGAGAGGGACTAAAGGCGTTTCAGCTGAAACGTGTTGATGGCCTGTTGACGTTTCAGCTGAAACGTTTTCGGGGCGTACCCGCCTACACCAGCTCCATTTGTTCCGCCGCCGCTTCGATCTCCAGTAGCCGCTTCTTTCGCCACAGGCCGCCGCCGTAACCGGTCAGCTTGCCGTCCGATCCAATCACACGATGGCAAGGGATGAGAATGGCGATCCGGTTGTCGCCGTTCGCCCGGGCCACAGCTCGAACGGCCGTCGGCTGGCCGATCGCTCGCGCGATATCGGCATAACTCCGCGTCACGCCTGACGGTATCTTGCGTAGCGCCGCCCATACACGTTCCTGGAAATCGGTGCCCGACGTACTGATTGGCAGGTCAAAATCAGCCCGCTCACCTTCGAAGTAGGCTTCAAGCTGGCTCGTAAGCTCTGCCAGCAGGGGATCCTCTCCTGGAACGAATACGCACTTCAGCGCCTTAGCCAGCCTCTTGAACTGTGTGGGCAACATCGGACGGTCCGCGTATTCCAGCAGGACAATCGCCCCGTCGGTAACCCCTGCGACGAGGGGGCCGAGTGGGGTAGGGATGCGGGTGACCGTGACGATCGTGGCATCTGATGCAGCGGTGGGGGCGCTTCCAGCGAGCTGCTTGAGCGCTTCCCCAAATCCGCTCAGCGACTCATAACCAGCCTCGAATGCCGTCCGTGACACCTGTTTACCCTCCTGGATCCGGCCCATCGCGGCTCCCAATCGGCGGGCCCGGCTGTAGGCATGGAACGTCATCCCGTGATTATGCTGAAACCAGCGCCGCACGCGCGTGGGGTCTAGCCCGACGGCTCTGAGATCTACGTCCCGCCATCGGTGACTCGGCCGCTTGTCTACGGCGTCGATCAACGGCTGCAGCCAGTCGGGGCTTTCGCCTACAGGCCGTAACGGTCGACAACGACGACAGGGCCGGTAGCCAGCGAGGAGTGCGGCCCGGCTCGTCGCGTAGAATTCCACATTCTCGGGAAGCGGCTTACGCGCGGAGCATGTCGGTCGACAGAAGATTCCGGTGGTAAGTACGGCCGTGAAGAACACGCCTTCAAACGAGGCGTCCCGGTCGGTGAATGCCCGAAGCATTCGATCGCGTGGTGGCAGTTCGTGATTCATCATGGACCTAACTTCGGGCCCGCCAGGACGGGCCGCTACCGAAAAATGGACGTAGAATTTCAGATCGTCCTGAGTCCCACAATACCAAAATATGTGGATGGCTGCTCGCCGGCCTGCCGAAGATGTTGAACCAGTAGTCGCGAAAGTATCGGGGCGCCACAGGATCGAAGACTCAACCCCAGGGCGCCCCAGGCTACTTCGTTACCCACCCGCCCCGGGATTCTCAAACAGGACGATCTTGTCCGTCTTCTCATCAATCCCCGTGATATCGAGATCTCCGTCACGGTCTCGATCGTGGAGCACTGCGCATGAGCCCGAGCCGGAGCCCGGAAGGGTGCGGGGTGAAATGAGCGTACCGTCACCCGCGTTCTCATACAGGGTGTAGCTGTCGCCTTCGTATTCTGATGTCACGACATCGAGGTCGCCGTCGCCATCGATGTCACCGACATCCACGGCAAGCGGATTGCTGCCAACCGCGTAGGTCGTGACCGCGCCGAGACCGCCTTTACCGTCTCCAAGCAGCACGCCTACGTTGTCACCGGTTCGGTTGGACGACATGACGTCCACGTGTCCGTCGCCGCTGATGTCCGCCACGACGATCATCCACGGATTCCCTCCCGCCGGCACCTTCGTTGCAAACTCCAGGCTGCCTAACCCATCGCCGAGAAACAACAGGATCTCGTCGCTGCCGTAAGCACCGACGAACAGATCCGGAATCCCGTCTTCGTTGGCATCACCCGTGGCGCAGGTTTTCTCGGCGACGCCTGGAGACTCAATGGAAGCAGTGCGATTCAGATTACCCGCTCCATCGTTAAGCAGCACCGAAATGTGACCCGCGACGTTACGTCTCCTGTTCCCCATGTTGGCCGTTGCGACGTCAGGCCAGCCGTCACCGTTCAGGTCCATGATGCAGACGCCGCGAACATTGAGCCCCGCCGGCGAATTGCCCGCGAATTCGAAGCCTCCCTGCCCATTGCCCATGAACAGAGAGATCAGGTCGTTGCCGGCGTTGCCAACCACGAAGTCTGTGATTCCGTCCCCGTTGAAGTCTGCGCCCTCATTCGGGCTGGGCCAGTTCCCGCCCGGCATCTCGAGCACATAAAAATCTTCGTAGCCTCCCTGTCCGTCATTGAGCAGCACGCGAACGTCGGCCGACACTTCGTTGGGGATCGCCAGGTCGGGCATTCCGTCACCGTTATAATCGCCCGCGTAGGCGCCATACGGCTGCACATGCTCTTCACCTTCACCAAGAACAGAGACGATCCCGCGGTCTATCATCGCGAACGATCCGGCATCGGGACGAATCCAGAAATTCCACGTGTACCCGAACTCCGAATCACCGCCGCCCGCCAGACGCACGTCTTTGCGAAGCGTGGCGGTCACGTTCTCACCGGCCTGAAACGGCTGCTCAGGCACGAACCGGATACGAGTTCCGTCTGCCTCGAGCGTCGTCGTGCCTGTCGCCACACCGGACCAGCGTCCGAAGACGGACAGCGCCTCGTCCTGCCATGCACCGGCATCAACGGGCGCAGACAGGGTAAGGACGATCTCGGTCTCGACGGCTGCGCTGGCAGAATTGGGTGCTGGCGAAGCTTGCGACACGAGACGTACGGTCTCGGTCTCGTCGCCAGTTGTTGGGTTGGTGTTGGCGGGTCCAGCGCTACTCATGGCAAATGACACGGCCATCGCAAGCATCAGCGACAGAGCGATCTTCATGCGGAATTCTCCCGAAAATGGTGCGGCCCCTGGTCCCTCAGACCGGGAACATAGGCGGTGGCCCCTGTCTGGCGAAGCGGGGGCGCACAGAACACGCTACGATTTGGGGCAACCAGAGAGGCCAACCATGAACAACTCACAGCGCGGTTCCCTGCAGTTCTATCTGGCCGCAATCATTCTGGCGCTCGTTGCCATCGGGCTTGGGGCTTGGGAACTCCTGGTCGAACGAGAGGGTGGCGACTGGTTGATCCAACTCATCCTTCCGGCGCTACTCGTCATCGTTCTGGCGGTCATGCACTCACAGGCAGTGCGAGATCGGAAAGCGCGGGAAATGGAGGCGGAGGAAGAGGACGAGGAAGAGGATGAGGCCCTGACGGACTGGCCGGAGCGGTAGCACCATGCGCCCGCTGGTGGTGCTCGGGATTCTCGTTCTTGCCTGGGGCGCAGTCTGCGCCTGGTACTACTCGCGGCAGGAATCAGCGATCTTCTATCCATCCGTGTTGTCGGCCGGGTACAACTTCGTATTCGATCGGCCATTCGTGGAACACAGGATCGAGGTCGAGCCGGGCGTGGAATTGAGCGCTCTGCTGTTCCCGACAGATCGAGAGGCCGAGGAGTCTGGTGATCGCCGAGTCGTGTTGTACTTACACGGCAATGCCGGTGACCTGCAGTCGTGGGGAAATCATGCCGACCTGTACGTGGATGCGGGCTACGACTTCCTGGTCATCGACTACCGAGGGTACGGAAAAAGCGACGGTAGGATCCGTAGCGAAGCCCAACTTCACTCCGATATACAGAAAGTCTGGGACTGGCTGACCGAAAGGTACGGTGCGAGCTCGATCGTCGTGATCGGCTATTCGCTCGGTTCAGCGCTCGGCGCGCGCGTCGCGTGCACGAACGGCGCCCGGCAGCTCGTCCTGCTCGCGCCATTTTTCAGCGGGCGGAACATCGGGCGCCGAATCGCTCCCTGGCTGCCATCTGCGTTGAACCGCTATCAACTTCGGACGGACCTGCTTCTGCAGGAATGCGAACTTCCCGTCATGCTCGTGCATGGTGAATTGGACACGACGATTCCTCTCCGCGCCTCCAGGCGCCTGCTCGCCTTGCTGGGAGATCACGGCCGACTCTTGGTTCTGCCCCGCTCCGGCCACCAGGGCATCGCCGAGGATCCGGAATTCCGGCATGCGATGCTCGAATTTCTAACGGGAGAAGAGGAATGAGCGAGTCCCGCTCGACCGACCTGAAAGATGAATTCGGACCGATTGACATCTACCTGTTCGATCAGATCCTGCGCGGGCGGATCACCGCGAACATGCGCATTCTGGATGCAGGATGTGGGCGCGGCCGTAACCTCGTCTACCTGCTTCGCAGTGGGGCGGACGTTTTCGCGGTCGACGCGGATCCGGACAACATTGAAGGGGTTCGAAAGTTGGCAAGAAACCTCTCACCAGCAATTCCTGCGGACCAGTTCCGGGCGGAGCCTCTCGACGGCCTGTCGTTCCCTGATGCCTCGTTCGACGTCGTACTGTGCAACGCCGTGCTCCATTTCATGAAGGACGAAGCGGAGTTCCGCGCCGTTCTTGATCAGCTGTTCCGGGTGCTACAGCCGGGAGGCCTGTTCTTCGCGCGCCTGGCATCGACCATTGGGATCGAGCAACTGGTGCGGCGAGAGCAGGGCCGTTGGCACGGCCTGCCCGACGGCAGCAGCCGATTCCTCGTGGACGCGGCGTTTCTGGAAGCGGAGGCCCGTCGTGTGGGTGCCGAGCTTGCCGACCCGCTCAAGACCACCGTCGTGCACAACCAGCGCAGCATGACGACCTGGGTGCTGCGGAAGGACTGACGGCGTAGCGATCGTCCGGGCCCCCAAGTATTTTTTCTTCATGAATATACGCACGGTATTTGCGACTCTGTCGCTCGGTTTTTTCATTGCCCTTCCCGCCCACGCCCAGGATTCCTCGCCCGGCGTCGGGGACACCGCATACGTGGCTGGGGAGTACCGCATTTACCGTG
>JBDHMQ010000121.1:0-15846 GCA_039656095.1 Gemmatimonadota bacterium
GTGCTGGTTCCTCCTATGAGGATCTCCACCGCCTTCAGATAGGGAGCCTTGATCTCGGCCTGTGAATCCTCTGCTTTTCGAAGCACAAGCGTCTTATAGAACTCGCTAGCCGTGTAATAGTGTTTCGACGAGTTCCCGGCCGAATTGTCCAGGTGCAGCTTGAAGCCACCGTCCTTCGTCAGGGTCACATCTGGCGGTGCGAATTCATAGGTTGTCGCCGTCTCCAGCATTCCTATGTTCACATCTGTGGCACTCGCCCAAACGGCATGAGATCCTGATTTTCGATCATCGGTCATAAGAGCTGCGTTGAAATCGGTGGCGACTTCAAGATCGAGCTGGTAGCCTGCTCCGCCCGTGATCGTCGCGGTACCGAACATTCCCGCTGCTTTGTGTCCGAGGATTGAGCAGTAGATATCGTATGTGCCTGCCACAACGGGGACGATGTAGATTTCTAGCGTTCCCCCAATGAGCAGTTCCACGGCATCGAAGTATGGCGCCTTGTATTCGGCGTCGGCCGTCTGAATTTTTCGCGTAGCAACAGCCTTGAAGAAGCTCGTACCTTCTGGCGAATAATAGTGTTTCCCAGCGTTCGCCGGTGCGTTCTTGATCCTCAAGATGTAGGGCTTTCCCGCCTCAAAAGTGAGATCGGCGGGCGCGAACGACAGGACAGCACCTGCCTCGACCATGTCTACTTCGACTACTGTCGCCTGGCCCCAATCGACGAAGTCTACCCAACCTGATGCGGTAGTCGGCGTGATCGGGGTCGGGTCGGGGTTCGGGTTGGGGTTCGGATTTGGTCCGGTCGGGTCACCACTGTCGCAACCTACCGTGAGGAGTGCCGCGGCGACGGCCGCAAGGCCTATCCGGGACAGGAAATTGAGTCTCATACTAACCTCCCGTGTTGGTGAGCTACCTGGCCGGTGCGAAGCCACACGCGCGTTCGACCGAACGCACGCCTTACAGCTCTATGCGAATGGATGGAGCAGGAAACACGCCGAACGAGAGGACCTCCCGGACCCTAAAATGCTTACATGAAGGCCCCAAACCGATTAGCACCGGGCAGGGCGCTGGCGGCAAGCGGCGAATCAACGGAGAAGTGAGACACCAGGCGGCCTAGGTGTGTCAGCCAGTGGCACACATCCAGACCTGGCTGCCGCAAAAGCTCGCAGCCGAGAGACCGTCGGAATTACGAGATGCCTGTGGACGCTAACGCGGCGTGGATTGGGTTCCCACGACGCTCACGTCTTGATTCGCCGATGCGCTCATCAACGCAAACAAGGACTTTGAACTCGTCGTGGTCCCGGGGGGAGACGCCACTCCTTCCACGGGGGTTCAGGGGGCTATTCTTTCAGCACAAGATGTGGGATTTCTTCGTGAAGCACCTGCTCGGCGTAGGGCCACCGGGCCCGAACGCGGTCGGGGCCGGAAGCTGTGAATCGAAACAGTGTCAGCGACAGTGACAACACCCACGGACGCTGGTGGACACCCGACACCGGCATGGGGTAGTTCGCACGCTTCGCGCACTCAGGGTCTCGCTGCTGCGCAGCTCGACGGCAGGAGGTCGCGAGTTCGAATCTCGCCGCCCCGATTGGTTTAACTCCCGATTGGTTTAACTGACGGCTCTATCGAAAGTTACGCAGGGTAATTTTTCTTGCCATTTGCAACAGTGACAAAAACGTTCCGACGCAAATGACAGACGCCAGTCCGGATATTCGGACTACGAAAATAGTCCCAACTCCATCAGTGTGAGCGCCACCAGTCCCAGGCTCGCCGTCAGGTAGATCACGTTGAGGACCACGGCAATGGGGTTGCCAAAGTTGAACGTGTAGCCGATGCCCCAGCGACTCTCGACCATGAGTGACGGATCGGTCCTGTCGACGTACATCACTCCCAGAAGCCAATGGGCGTCGTCAGCAAGACCTCCGGATAACGGAGCCTCTACCGAGCCGTCTTCGAGCCGTGCGCCTCCCTGTCCGATCCGCTTCATGATTCGGATCAAACTGAACAGCGCGTATACGATCATGGCGACCGAAATCCACAGAAGGCTGAGACCAAAGGACTCTGCCTCACCCCGAGCGATTCTTATCATCTCCAGCGAGGTGACGGTAAATAGCAGGCAGAGGAAGAGTGCCATGCCGCTCAAGATGTGAGAATAGGCGAGGCGAAAGGAGTCCTGGGCCTGGGCTGAACGCCCGCCCGTACCTCCGCGCAGCGAAAGCTTCGCTCTGGCAACGAGCAGGGCCATCAGTGCGAAGAACACACTGAACACCAGGTTGAAGCTCGGAACCAACAGAACAGCGACGAATGACTTGTCGGCCAGTTCGTCCCCGAAGCCGGACAGGTTGGCGAGGGTCGGAATGCGGTCGGGCAATGCCTGGTAACTGAGCGTTGCGTAGGCGGCCGAACCCAGTGCGGTGAGAAGACAGATCACGAGGGCGAGCTTCGCGAATCGATCCCCTCGCGACTTGTCCACCTCGAGGGAAGCACTGGCCTTCATGGCCTGCCGGGCCGCACCAGCCGGGGCCAGCCGCCGGGTCTTCCCGTACATCCAAAAATACAGCCCGATGCTGGCCAGAATCAGGACCGCCGTACCGGTCAGATTCCCGCGGAGCGGATGGCCTGAAAGGCTGATGCCCCACCCGACCAGCAACGAAAAGATCATCACGAGCGCGCAACCAACATCCCAGTCGCGCATTAGCTTGTCTGCTACTGGCCCATCCACTTGCTCTTCACCCAGATATGTCCCGAACATCAAGCCCTTGCGGCTGATGCGAGGGTAGGCCAATAGAATCCCTCCGAGCAGGAAAACTCGGAACGTAAAGAAGAAATTTATTACCGTCGTTTCCGTCATGATCGTACTCCTCTTCGTCCGCCATCCAGCGCCCCGACCTCCCGCTGCAACGTCCGCAGCAGTTCGTCGTTCGCTATACCCGCCTGCCGAAACCGCGCCAAGATCGCCCGTAACTCGTCCAGCAAGGCGAGGCGCGCGGAATCTCCGATTTGTTCGGCCGGCGCAGCCACGGTGACTCCGGCTCGATCACGAATGACGAGAAACCCCTCTTCCTCCAACATCCTGTAGGCTCGTGCAGTCGTGTTCAGGCTGACACCCAAGTCCCTTGATAGTTGACGCACCGACGGAATCGGCGTTCCCGGCGAAATTGCACCCGAGGCGATAAGCCGCCGCATCTGCGACGCCACCTGCACGTACACAGCATCTCCGAGCTCTCGGTCGATCGTGATCGTCAACATGGGGATAATTGTATACAAGATGGTATACAGATGTCAAGGGATAGGAAACCCCGCCGAAGAACGCGCTCTAGTGTGTGGACCAATTGGATCAGTAACGCACTGAAGGGTTCGCTCCATGGCCGTTACTCCAGTGTCAGCGACAGTGACAACACCCACGGACGCCGGTTGACGCTGACGAAGCCTGGGACGGTTGAGTCATCCGCTTTCGAACTGTAACGCTAGCTGTAACGAAGTGAGGAGGGATGAGCGCATGTGTATGCATGTGTATGCATGTGGAATCGCCGAAATGCATGTGAATGCAAGTGTATGCAGGTGAGTGCAGGCACCGCCAGGCGCATGGGGTTCAGGAGGTCGCGAGTTCGAATCTCGCCGCCCCGATTGGTTTAAAGGTTGAATTGACGGGACATCTGAGGGTTCGGGGCTTATGTGGCTTCGGGCCCGCTGCTACTTTGGGCTGCTACTTTCGGACTGTCAGCCGATGCGACCGAACGGTTTCGACTGTATGCAGGACTCGCGGCGGTCCATCTAACGTCTCTCGATTCTGCTACGAACCAGGGTGTTGAGCGGGCGAGTGACTGGCAAGGCGATCGACCGTACTCGAAAAGGGGTCCTCTAGCTACAGCCTCCCATTGGGTGGGGGCGTGGGCGAACACGCATCAGACGGTGCCGACCCAACCCATGGCGGGAAGCGCAGCCTTTTTCCGCCTTACTGAATGAGAGTCGCTGCGAAAAGCAGCCCGCGACACCGAAGGAGAGCGCAACCATGAATCGAATACGTGTCCTTACCGGCCCCATTGTCCTCGGTGCCCTCCTCGCGAGCACTCCGCAACCTGTGCTTGGCCAAGGGGACGATGAGGAGTCGCCCGTCGAGATCACATGCCGCGAGTGTATCGTTGGCAATGAAATCGCGAGCCCACAACTGCTGGAATTCCTCGCGAAGAACCTGAGCGTCAAGTTCATGGCGAAGAAGGACGAGGGCCTAGTGTGGGTCGCATTGCGTCTGGAGATAGTATCACAGGATGAAAGCATCATGTGGAAGTACGAGTCGGAACCCGTCGAAGTAGAAAGCGGCCAGACGTACGCCGCTTCGACGTGGGTAACGCAGCGGGATCGCCATGAGGCGCCGGGCTTCGGTGAACGCCGAAAGATCACCTTTGGCTCGGTCGTCGTTGTAAACCATGAAGAGCAATACATGCCTCGTGAGTGCGAGGGTGCGACCCATGCCGTGCGGATAACGCTGGTGTCGGACGGACGGCTCTTTTGGGAGCCGAACAAACCAATCAATTTTGTTTGCCTGAGGGTGGATGGCTGACGAGTTGCCTTGCCGTGCTTCCAAGTAGTGACACCAACAGTGACAACACCCACGGACGCTGGCTGACGCTGACGAGCGTTGGGAGTCCGAAAACAGGCTGATTCTGGCGCCCACGGACGCTGGTGGACGCCCGACACCGGCATGGGGTAGTTCGCACGCTTCGCGCACTCAGGGTCTCGCTGCTGCGCAGCTCGACGGCAGGAGGTCGCGAGTTCGAATCTCGCCGCCCCGATTGGTTTAACTCGAATTGGCACCGACTCTGCCCATTTGGCACTCCCCGAACAATCCCCCGAACCTCCTCTCGCGACTAGGATCCCGTTGCAATTCAGCGGCAGGTACATCAGTCAATCTCGACCATCATGCACAACGCTCGAAGTCCGATCTACTGACAGCACAAGGTTTCCGGTTCGAACCCGGTAGGCTCTATCAGATTCTCGGCGATTGGCTGCCCATCAAGTGTTCCGCTCTGACACTGCCGTCGAAGAAATCAACGATCCCGGTCTCAAGCGAATATTCGGCGCCGACGACGGTGAGAGCATCACTCTCAATCAGTTGCTCCAGGATCTCCGATCCGTGCCTGAGCTGGCTCGAGGAAGCGCTGATGTTGGCGCGAACGGCTTGCTGCACCAGAGTATCGAGATCGTGCCTGAGTTCTGTCGCCAACAGAGGCTCCACAGATGGCCGAATGCGGTCAACGATTGAATGCATGTTGCGCGATTGGCTCTCCTTTGACTGCTGGAGTGCTTCCAGTGTGGCCAGAACTGCCCCGCACCACGAATGTCCCAGGACAACCACCAGCCGTGTGCCGAACGCCGTCGCAGCGAACTCGACGCTACCTATTTGAATAGGGGCGACGACGTTTCCGGCAACGCGGACAACGAACAGATCGCCAAGGCCTTGATCGAAGACGATTTCTGCTGGAACGCGTGAATCGGAGCAGCCAAGAATAATGGCAAACGGATTCTGGCCTGCGGCCAACTCGCCGCAGCGGGCTTGGTTCGTGAGAGCCTCGCGGGCGCTAACGCCCGACACGAATCGGCCATTACCCTCTCGCAGGCGTTCGAGTCCTTCTTGCGCTGAGATCATTGACTCTTGGTCCTTGTCCTCTTGACTAGTTGGTGTTTCACCTACGGCCCCAAGCGGCCGGTCTGCTGGCGACTACGTAATGGTCTAAGCTGCGCTTCGCGCCGTGAACTCGAGCGCCCATCTGCCGAGCCCGAACAGCACCAGAATCAGCCCTTCCCAACGCGACAGCCGCCAGCCAGTACGGACGAAAACGACCACCAGAACGACCATGGCCAAGAGGGCAGCGAGAGAGGCCCGCGCTTCGGATTCCAACACCTGTGGATGAAGAATACCGGCGACTCCAAGAACGCCCAGCAGGTTGAACAGATCACTGCCGATCAGGTTTCCAACGCTCATGCCGTAGCGCCCGCGCAGGACGCCGGCCAGGGACGTGGCAAACTCGGGAGCCGACGTGCCCGCCGCCACGACCGTCACCCCGATAACCCACTCGCTCATACCAAGGCTCCGCGCTATCGGGATGGAGGAATTGACGAGCAGGTGGGAGCCTGCAGCCAGCAGCGCAAATCCGAACGCCACCATTGCCAGGGCCTTCATGCCTTCCAATAGACTTCCGCAACGCCCACCGCGTCGATCCGTTGCCTCCTGCCCCCGCTCGATCCAGTCAATCCGTCCAAATGCGATAACGGCGGCCAGGTAGAGAGCCAGACCTGATAACAGGATGATACCGTCACCTCGACTGAGCGTAAGGTCCGCCGCGATCAGAACCAGCAGCAACAGAGTGGCCAGTACCAGGGCTGAACCGTCCCGCCGAACAAGCGTTGGCGTCGTGGGGATCGGGCGGATGAGTGCAATGGCCCCGAGGATGAAGCTCAGGTTGAAGATGTTCGAGCCAACGATATTGCCAACAGCAATGCCCGGGTGCTCCTCAAATGCAGCAACAAGAGTGACACCGAGTTCAGGTAGCGATGTCCCTGCCGCCACGAGCGTGAGGCCGACGACCAGTTCCGAGATCCCCAGCCGCTTCGCAATCCAGATCGCCGCATCCACGACCTGCTTCGCGCCTGTTGCGATGATGAGTATCGAGATGCCAACGAGGAGCCAGTTCGCCCAGATCGGAATGCCATCAAGGCTCAGAACGGCATATTCACCCACTCTCGCGTGTGCTTCCGTATAGGTCGCCGATCTCTCGAATGGCCTCTGGGTCCCCGACGATGCTGAGCCGGTCCCCTTCTCGAAGTATCGTATCGCCCTGCGGAACGAGAATGGCGACACCCCGGTGAATCAGCGCGATCAAGCTCCCCTCTGGCAGGTCAATCTCACGCAACGAACGGCCGATCAAGGCCGATGCTTTCGCGTCCCGGTGCAAACCAAGCGAGAGGAATCGTTCGATACGCAGGATGGCCTTCTTGAATTCCTGCTTGTGGGGAATGGACAACCACTCGTCCAGAAAACCCTCCTGACCGACTCGTGCGGCAATCTCCGCCAGGATGCGCAAGTGGTTTCCGGGGCTGGGCCAGGGACTGACCAGGAAAAACACGGCGTTGATTAGCTCTCCGTGGGTCTGGAGCGTGACCTGATTGCCGACAGCCACTTTCATCCCCTCCACAGAACGCATGATCACCATGGCCGACACGTCGATTTCTGCCAGCCGAAGATGGGGCAAAGCAACCCCGCGGAGGACCGGCATGGCTCCGGTCTCTATCCCATGCAGGAATCCAGTGGCGAGATGCTCCGCAGAGATCGGCAATCGCTTGGACAGCAATTCCGCCGCCGTACCAGCAGCGTCCGCAAACGTCGCTTCGCTCGGCAGGTCGATCGTGAAGGCCCGCCCAATCACCTCGTCAAACGGATCGACATTCGGCTTGCCCTCCTCCTTGAGCAGTCCCCGCAGTTCAAGCTCCGTCCACTCGTAGCGCCGCTTCGCCAGCCGATGGAACCAATGGAAGATCGCCCCCGTCCGTTGGATCGTTCGCCGGACATAGAAGAAGTACCAGCTAAGACAGGCGGCTACGAGACCGATTGTAAACACAATGGGCGTGATCCCCATCTCAGCGATGAGTAAGAATGGCATCAAGAGTCCGAGCAGATGTACCCAGGGATAGAGCGGAGCGCGGAACCCAGGATCGTACGACGCGAGTCCGCTCTCTCGCATGACGATGACCGCGAGATTCACCATTGAGAAGATGAGGAGCAGGTACGCGCTACCAAGCTTCGCGATTGTCAAAATGTCGAACATTGCAATCGAGAAGACCATGACCGAAGCCGTCACAAAGATCGACACAGTCGGCGTCTTGAATCGGCCGATGTGAGCGAAGATGGGCGAGACAAGATTATCCCGAGCCATAGCGAGCGGATAACGAGATGCTGACATGAGTCCCGCGTTCGCAGATGCTGAGAGGCCAGCGAGCGCAGGGACAACGACCAGGCCGAGAGCCACTGGACGTGGCAGCCAGCCGAATAGCGCTATCCCCGCTGTCGCGAAGGGTGTCAGATCACCATGAAAGGCCTCCGGAGATATCGTCACGATCATCAGATACACACCGGCCAGGTAAATAAGCGATGCTGTCAGGAGGCCAAGAAAGATCGCCGCAGGAATTGTCCGGGCCGGGCTGCGTACTTCCCCGGCCACGCTGGCCACTTTCAGAGGACCGGCAAATGAGATGAATACGAGTCCGATCGTCGCGATCAAGCCCTCAACGCCGAACGGCATGAATGGGCCAATATCCGCTTCCGAAGATAGCGGGCGGCCCAGAACGTCGACGAATCCTTGCCCAAGGAATAAGACGACAAACACCAGCACGGTGCCGACAAGTAGACGCTGGAGGCCGCCCGTGTGCTTGGTCCCCACCATGTTCACCAGAGCGAGAATGACTGTCAGCACGATGGCCACAGTCCTGACGGGAAGATGAATGAACAGGGCCAGATATGCCCCCATCCCGACCAGGGCAAAGGCGCTCTTGAGCACCATCACCAGCCAGGTCCCGAGACCGCCGACAGTTCCCACCATCGGCCCCAGACTGCGATCGAGAAAATAGTAGATTCCACCGGATCGCGGCATCGCGGTGGAAAGCTCAGCAATACTTAACGCGGCAGGAACCGCTAATAGGCTAGCGAGAAAATAGGCCAGCACTACGGAAGAGCCTGTCATGGCGGCGGCCAGTCCCGGGATCAAGAAGAAACCGGAGCTGAGCATCGGCCCGAGACCGATCACGTAGACGTCGAAAAGGGTCAGTTTTTTTTCGAGTCGCCGACCGGCTCGGGAGCCGTCTGACCTGTTCATTGGAAGAGATCCATTGACCCAACCTCGTCGCGTCTCGTTTGACCTGGCAAAGTCGAAAGCCCAACTCTGCAGCAACCGGGCAGAACATACGGTAAATATAGCCGGAATCGTCTCTCGCGAAGTTTACATCGTATATATGTATGCGTTTCGCGGGGGGGTGGCAACGTCGCAAGGATCGTCCTGGGAGGTTTTTACTGGGGTAGTGAAGCGCCTGATCGCACTGGGCTGGCGGAGTAGCTGTGGGCTAGGGGTTCGCTTCGGTGTGGTTCAGAATGGGGTCCAGTAGCTCCGATACAAGGCAGTGGCTTTCGACAGGGTGCCTCATCGGTCTCTGGGTGTGGACCAGGTAGTGATTGCGCCGGCCCTGTCGCTCAAGCGATAGGTAGCCCGCATCTCTCAAGTCAGCGACGATCCGTTGAATCGCACGCTCAGTAATTCCCACTTCGTCAGCCAGGTCACGCATTCGCACCGTTGGGTCCTTGACGATGCAGATCAGCACATGCGTATGGTTCGAAAGAAACGTCCATTTCCCGTTTGGTTCAGACATCTACCTTACCGCAGTCTTTGTGCGCATCACTCGTTTTCCCCTTAGAGCGTCCTGTCTCTTCCCCGCCAGACGTCCTCCATCCAGAAACAGGTTCGGCAGATAATGGCCGGATCGCAAGCCGCTTCGACCGCGAGCTCCTTTGATTCGTGAGAGCAGACCTCAGAGTGCTCCACACAACGCGTGATCCAGGGCTTGCTCACTGCCGAGTCATTTGAACCCTGCAGGTCTTCCGCCCGCCACACTTCGATGACGATCCCAGTCTCCTTTTGTTTATGAGTGCTTATGGCTTCTTTGGGCATGGTTCGCACCCCTTTTGTTGAAGATGCCTGTTCGACCCGCAACATAGGCTCAGGTCGGCAATCGAACCTGAAATCCAGTCCCACCTATATACGATAGCCGCCATTGTATTCGTATTAAAGGTTTCGTATAATACTTGTCGTATATAATGGCGTCAAACGCTTCCGGGGGGTCCAGTGGAACTAAGGGAATTCCAACATCACATTCGCGAACTAGCCTGCCTGACTCAGACCCCGGCTCCGGTAATCAGCTGCTACTTGCGGGTTGATGGCGGACAGATGCAGCACGGAGATCAATTCACTGACCGGGTCGATGAACTCAGGCTGAGTTTTTCCGGAGAGGCGGTGCTGCTGTTCGAGGAAGCTCTCGTGCCGATCGAGCGGTTCCTGTCTGCTGACCTGAAGGAAGGCTCGCAAGGCGTGGCAGTCTTCCTGGCCCTACAATTCTACGTGCCTCTTCCCACTTGGATAGCGGCTGATTCCCTACCGAACATCTATCACCTCTGCGAACTCAAGGACACATACTGGCGATTTGTGGTACTGGTTTGCTCGCAAAACACAGCCCGCATCGTCGTGGTGAACCTGGGTGCCGTAACACGGGATCTACTTCGCCAGAGACCTGAACTAAGACGACGCGCCGGTCGCGAGTGGACCAAGGAACATTTTCGCCGACACCGTACAGCACGCACTCAGGAATTCATTGGCGATGTGGTCGTTGAGCTGTCCAGACTGATGACCGCCGGCGGCTTCGCTCACCTGATTCTGGCCGGAGAGCCGAGGATGACGGCGAAGGTGAAAAGGGCGCTACCGTCGCACATGGCGGCACGACTCTGCGGCGTCATCCGAAGGAAGGGCCAGATCCGGGCACAGGACGTCGTGGCCAACAGCATCGAATTCTTCGTTGAGACGGAGAACAAGGAATCGCAAGCTGCGGCTGAGGAACTACAGCGACAGCTCCAGATCGGTGGTCTTGCCGTTGCAGGAACACGTGCCTCGTATTGGGCGCTGAAGCGAAGCCAGGTCGAAACTCTTGTGATGGGCACAGAATACTCGCCGCATCCAGGATCGAGGTGTCGCAAATGTCGTCTAGAGCGGCTAGATGAACAGTGGGCGAAGAAATGCCCTGCGTGCGGCTCCCATTCGCTGGAGGCCATCAGCGCCAGAGAGGCCCTGCTGCGCCTGGCCGAACACCGGGGCTTCAGGGTAGAGTTCGTACGCGACAGTCCAGTCCTGAACAGGCTCGGTGGCGTCGGATGTCTTCTGCGCTTCCGCCCCGGGCCACAAGGCAAGACCCGGCCTAAGCGTCGACCGCGTCGAACCGCTCCGACACTGACTCGAGCGTAGCCGAGGGACCCTCCTCGGCTCGGACCTGCCGGCATTCATGGATCTCTGGACAACACTGCTGGACATATTGATCCTGCTCGCCGCCGCTATGTTTCTCGGCGGGCTGTGCGAGCGTTTCAGGCAGAGTCCGCTGCTGGGATACCTCCTGGCCGGCGCATTGCTCGGCCCCAATGCGTTTGCCCTGCTACCAAGCCACGCAGCCGTGACAGCGATCGCCGAGTTAGGTATCGCGCTGTTGCTGTTCACGATCGGACTTGAGTTCTCGTGGCGACGACTTCGAGACATCGGTCCGGTCGCCCTTGGCGGTGGTTCGCTTCAGGTAGTCCTCACAACTGCTATTACTTCCGGAATCTGCCTGTTCATAGGTCTCGGTCCACGCGCCTCTGTCGCCTTCGGGGCCGTGATCGCTTTGAGTAGCACGGCAGCGGTAATGCATCTTCTCGCGTCCCGCGCCGAGATTGACTCGGTTCACGGGCGCTATGCGGTGGGAATTCTCCTGTTGCAGGACATCGCAGTCGTGCCGCTTCTTTTGCTGATCGCGATTCTGAGCAGCAGCGGATCGATCACCGACGTCGGTTGGGATATTACCCAGGCCGTCGGGTTGGCTACGCTTCTCGTCGGAGCCCTCCACCTGTTGCTCAACTATGCCTTGCCAGTGCTCCTGGGTAACAGAACCGCCGAACGGTACAGCGACCTTCCAATTCTCCTCGCGGTCGTCATTGCCGTGGGGGCGGCCTGGATGTCGCACCAACTGGGTTTCTCCGCCGTTCTTGGTGCGTTTGTCGCCGGCATGCTACTGGCCGAATCACCGTTTGCTACGCAGATCCGGGCAAACATCATTCCGTTCCGAACAGTCTTCGTAACCCTGTTCTTCAGTTCCATCGGGCTCCTCAGCAATCCGGGCTGGGTTGCCAACAACTGGATGCTCCTGGCAGGCGTTGTGGCCTTGATTGTATTTGGAAAGTCGATGGTGACAACTAGCGTCGTCCGAGCCTTCGGCACACCGATTGGACCTTCACTCGCGACCGGCATCGTCCTCGCCCAGGTGGGGGAGTTCTCGTTGGTCATCGGCGCCCTCGCCCTGGAAGGTGGGTTGATTGGGCTTGGCGATTTTGACTTGATTGTCGCCACGATGATGACGACGCTGTTCCTCACGCCGTTTCTGATGGGCCTCGGGCCGCAGATGGCTCGGGTGGTCGGCGGCCGCTCGTCTGTCTCCTCGAGCGCCTTTGAGAACGCAAGCGGAAAACCTGGTGTGAACGAGGGACTTCGCGATCATATCGTGATAGTCGGCTTCGGACCCGCCGGGCAACGCGTCGCCGAGCTGATGACTGCTGAGGGCGGTCATGACATTCTTGTCGTCGAACTGATACGGCGCTCGGCGGATCTGGCACGAAGCTACGGATTTCGGACCTGCACGGGAGACGCCACCCATGACGGGATCCTCGCACGTTTGAATGTCCGAAGCGCCGCCGGCGTCGTGATCACGATCCCGGATCCATGGACAGCACGACGCGTCATCCAACAGGTACGGGCTCTCGCGCCCAATACGCCGATCGTCGCGCGCGCCAGATATCATATCCACCGCTCGCTGTTGGAGGTGGCCGGAGCTGATTCGGTCGTCGACGAGGAAGAGCAGGTCGGCGTCCAGATAGCGGCGGAAGTGCGCCACCGGCTTATCGATGGAGGCGGCTAGTCCATTCGTCAGCTGCAGGCACCCGTCAACCATCCAGCCTTCACCGGGTCTTGGGACTCCGGCGCGAGAACCAGATGAGTGAATAGATCAGGGCGTTCGCGACGCATACGATCACGGCCAGGGAAACTTGAGTGCGGGGCGTGAGCCACGCCGGATAGACGATCGATCCAAGGGGGGCGGGCCGCTGATAATAGTGTCAGCGACAGTGACAACACCCACGGATGCTCACTGACGCGCTCAAGGTCTCAACACGGCGTTACTTGCTTTCGAACCGTAACCGTAGCTGTAACGAAATGAGGAGGGTTGAGTGCATGTGTATGCAGTTGAGTTCGCCGAAATGCACGTGAATGCAGGTGTATGCATGTGAGTGCACGTACCGCCAGGCGAATGGGGTTCAGGAGGTCGCGAGTTCGAATCTCGCCGCCCCGATTGGTTTACTTGACAGCGCGCAGGATTACCGCCCGACGCTCAGAACACGTACTGAATCGCCAATTATCTCCAAGACTTCCACGGGACCTCCGTAATGGGCTGCCATACCTACGTCGATGAGCCAGGCCTGACCTTCACAGGCACCGGTGATTCCACCGTCCTGTATTGTATGTCCCATCACCAGGCGCCGTGCCTTCAAGCGGCCCAGGACCTGCCCAAGCGTCTCACACGCCGCCGAATCCGGCTCGTCTGAGTACAACCTGGTCCACTGTGGGCTGTCGGAACCTGTCAGGATTTCTGGGCGCTCCGTTTCCCCTTGAAGCCAAGCCTTTGTTTCGCGGTTGATCCGATCAAGTCCGTACGTCACGTGATCGGGCAGCACTCCGCCGTGGACGAAGACAATATCGTCCACACGGAGGATTACGACTCGTTCGGCCAACAAGCGAGCGTAGTGTCTCCCGGGCAGTAGCGCGGCCATTCGACCCCGCTCATGCGGTTCGAATTCAGCCAGAAGCGGATCATCAGGATCGTAATCGGGCGCATCGGCAAAGTCGGCAAAATCCGCGAATCCACCATCGGTCACGTAGCGCAGGTCTCCCCTGGCGTTCATGAGTTCGTGATTGCCCAATAGGGCGTGGAACACTCCGCCCGCGGCAGCGGCCTGACTGCGTAACCGTTCGAAAAGGTCGAGGATTGCTCTCTCTTCGTCACCTCGATCTAGCTGATCGCCCGTCTGGACTACAACTAGTTGGCCGCCGATCCAGCGGTCCTCGGCATCGATAGCTCCCGCAAGGCGAAGTGCACTCCGCGTGGCGTCCAGATCTCCATGAACATCTCCGATGGCCACGATGTGCTTCTGTGCCGCACAGGCGGACACCGCAACGCACAGACCCATGGCAAACACGATGCTGGTCCTTCTGTCGCGGACTGCTCCTGGGCGCGACCGGAAATATCGAGAAGCGGAATCAATCACAAGCGCCATCTCACTGTCAACAGGATGTGACCAGTTACTAATCGGCTATCGAGTCTAACTTCTCCCGAGGTCCCGACGCGAGTCGTTGGGTTCTAGTTCGCGATACAGTGTCAGCGACAGTGACAACACCCACAGACGCTGGTGGACGCCCAACACCGGCATGGGGTGGTTCGCACGCTACGCGCGCTCAGGGTCTCACTGCTGCGCAGCTCGACCGCAGGAGGTCGCGAGTTCAGGTCTCGCCTGCCCGATTGCATGATCTGTTGAATTGACGTGATATCTGTGGGTCCGCGACCTACCTGGCTTCGGGCCCGTTGCTACATTGCGTTGCTACTCTCCGTCGGCGGTATTGGTTGCGCAACGCTACGTGCTATTGTTGTAATGGTGCGTTACATTCCGCGGAACACCTCACGCTACGTATAGCATCCCAACTATCTACAATATAAGTAGATAACAGGATATACCATGCTGGCGCGTACCTTGAACTCAGATCGGCCATGAAGCGTTCTCTTCTCATCGTCGACGACGACCCGAGGGTTCGTACCTCGCTCGTGTCCGCTCTCGGGGACGGCTATCTGACCGTGCGCGCTGCTGAAGACGCGGAATCGGCCCTGGCCGCGCTGGGCGACGGACCAGTCGGGGTCGTCCTCAGTGACGTGAAGATGCCCGGTATGAGCGGGCTGGAACTGCTCAAGATGCTGAAGGAGCGAGCGCCGGACCTGGATGTGATACTGATGACGGCCTACGACGACCTGCCCCTGGTCGCCGAGGCTATGAAGGAAGGAGCGGCGGACTTCCTGGTCAAGCCGCTCGACCTGCACCGGCTACGGGGTGTCCTGGACCGCGTGTTCGAGGATCGACAGCTGGTCGGCCAGGTGTCGTCCACCCGCACGAACGTCGTGATCCGGGGTGACAGCGGCACGGGCAAGGAGCTCATCGCCCGCTCGATTCACGATGCCTCTCCCTGGTCCGATGAGCCCTTCGTGGCGGTCAACTGCACGGCTCTCCCCGCGACCCTCCTGGAATCCGAGCTGTTCGGACACGTGCGAGGGTCGTTCACCGGTGCGATATCGGATCGGAAGGGCCGTTTCGCGATCGCCGGACACGGGACGATTTTTCTGGACGAGATCGGAGACACGCCGCCCGAGTTCCAGGCCAAGCTGCTCCGGGTGCTACAGGAGCACGAATACTACCCGGTAGGGGCCGAGCGGCCGGAGCGTACGGAAGCTAGGGTGATCGCCGCCACACACCGTGACCTCGAGAAGCTCGTGTCGATCGGTCAGTTCAGGGAAGATCTGTACTACCGGCTTCGTGTCGTGGAAATCCGGGTTCCGCCGCTCCGCGATCGCATGGGCGACGTGCCGCTACTGGCGGAACACCTGCTGCGGAAGGCCGCCGCGGCCACGGGCAGCCGGCCGCTTCACCTGGCCCCGGAAACCTCTGAGGCCCTGATGTCGCACGACTGGCCCGGGAACGTGCGCGAACTTGAGAACACGCTCACGCGGGCCGCCGTTCTCGCTACGGGCGACGTCATCCGACCCGAGCATATCGAGGTCGGAACCACTGTAGACGCCGTACCTCCTCGCCTGATCTCCCTCGAGGAAATGGAGCGCGAGCACATAGCCCGGGTGCTCGAGGCGACGGACGGGCACAAGTCCCGCACGGCAGAGATCCTGGGCATCTCCCGGCCCAGG
>JBDHMQ010000122.1:0-5467 GCA_039656095.1 Gemmatimonadota bacterium
CGGGACGATGGCCGCGATGCTACGGGGCTGCTCGTGCAGGGTCCAACGGTAGACACGATCCTGGCACAGGCAGAGAAGCTGGATGCCGATCTGATCGTCGTCGGCTCACACGGTCACGGGGCGGTATTCGACGTGCTGGTGGGGAGCATATCTGCGGAAGTGATTCGGCGATCCACGATTCCTGTACTTGTCGTTCCCGCGCGCGGGAGCTGATCAATTCCTCACCAGGAGATACGGCTCAATCGAAAGCAAGTCGGCGCGTGGGCAATGTACGACTTCGCGAACTCGGTGTTTCCGGCGGTCGTTGTCGCTGTAGTTTTCCAGATCTACTTCACCGGAACTGTGGTGGGGAACGAGGCGGGAGAGGGCGACTGGTGGTGGGGTCTTGCCGTCTCTCTGTCGGCGTTGATTGTTGCGCTGAGTGCGCCACTGTTGGGCGCTATCTCGGACCGTGCCGGTGTTCGGAAGAAATTTATGGCCTTTTACATGGCCATGTGTGTTACCGGCGTGGTTTTGTTTACCACACTCGGTCCGGGGACAGTGGTAGCAGGGTTCGTCCTGTTCGTGATCGCGAATGTGGGGTTCGAGAGTTCCCTGGTGTTCTATAACGCCTACCTGCCCGACATCGTCCCCGCCGAACAGCAGGGGAGGGTATCCGGCCTCGGGTTCGGTGTGGGGTATGCGGGATCCGCGATCGGTCTTCTTCTGGCCCTTCCGTTCGCCCGGACCAACATCGACGTCGTCTGGATCATGGTCGCCGCATTTTTCGTATTGTTCTCCATCCCCGCATTTCGGTACCTGCCGAAGGATTCAGCGGGAGACATGAAGGTCGGACAGGCTGCGCTGTGGGGCATTACAAATTTCAGGACGGTGTGGGGCGAAGTTCTGGCGCTGAAGGAAATGCGTCGCTTCCTGATCGCGTTCTTCTTCTATATCGATGGTGTGCTCACCGCGATCGTCATGACCGCGACGATGGCGGACAAGACCTTCGGTTTCACGGGTGACCAGTTGATATATCTGTTCCTGGCCGTTCAGATCTCGGCGCTTGCTGGAGCGTTCGTACTTGCCAAACCCACCGATACTCTGGGCCCGAAGAAAGTGTTATCTGGAGTTCTGTTTCTATGGGTCGCCGTCGTGGTGAGCATCTCTTTTGTCGACACGAAGATGGCATTCGCGACCCTGGTCTTGGTCGGCGGGTTTGGCTTGGGATCGGTTCAGGCGGCCAGCCGCGCGTTCATGGCCTCGCTGATCCCAGATGGGCGGGAATCGGAGATGTTCGGCTTCTACGCCCTGTGTGGAAAGTCGTCGTCGGTGATCGGTCCCATGATCTTCGGCTATATTGCTGTGGTTACCGGCGGCAATCAGAGACTGGCTGTTATGGCACTCAGCGTGTTGTTCATCGTGGGATGGTTGCTCCTGCAGCGCGTGAATGATCCGAAGGCGACATCAGTCGCGAGCGTGGCTTCCTGATGCCTTAGTCGCGGTCCAACAGGACCACTGTACCGAGCCAGGCGATTCCGAAGAAAAGCAGATGATTCCAGGCCGGCCAGCCCCAACTCATGTTGAGTGGAGGCAAACGGCCAGGTAGCCCGTTACCCGACAGAAGGCTGATCGTAGCCGCGATGGCCGGGGAGGTGATGACGGTCGTCGCAACACCGAGAACGGCTGCTAGAATTCCAGCACCTATCCATCGATTCTTGCGCTCTACCGAGCCGAACAATGTCCAGGCGGCGATCGCGAAGATCGCGACATAGGCGACGGACACCCCGACATGGACCCCCCACCCGATAACGGTTTCCAGTCCCTCCGGATACCCACCACGCCGGACGATCGCTCTGCCCATGAAGGCCGCAATCGTAATCGGCAGACCTTCAAGTCTCTGGGCGACATCGAAGGCAATCGCGCCGGCGATGCCCGTGAGCAATGCGGGCAGAAATAACGAAGGAAACGGCCGTGCGGTCAGTACGGGACGCGGAGCAGGTGTCTCAGTCATAGGTCAAAGTTCCCTCGTGTCGTCCTCGTCGTAGTAGTCGAGCTGGTGCAGTGGCTGCACGACGCCTGTCAGCAGGTTGATGATATGACCCACAATTCGTTTGTAGAACCTGGCGCCCATTACGATCGCGGCTGCCGTTCGTCCATCGTAACCGGCCGCGGCAATCTTGCCGATCAGCGCATCCAGTTGCCGTGAAATGATTCGGCCTTCGGTGATGAGCTTGTCGGCACTCACCCGATCCGTTTGCTCGATAACATCCGCAAGAATGTGATAGTCAGCGGTGATCCAGTCGCGAAACGCCCTGAGTTCTCGAACCAAAGAATCGTCCGGTAACGGGTCGGGATGGATTGCCCGGACTTCGGAAAGGTTCTTGGCATAGTCACCCAGGCGCTCGACATCCTTAACCAGGCTTATGAGCAGGAGACAGTAGGGCACGTCGCCCCGGCTTGTCTCAAAGCTCAGATGCGCTACGACCTGCCGCCGGATCGTACGCTGCAGAGCATTCACCTCTACGTCTCGTTGACGGATTCTTGCGACGGCAGTCGGATCAGTCGGCGAGCTGCCAAAATAGATTTCACCTGCTTCCTGGATGGATTCTCCAGTGAGGCCAACCATACGACCAAAGTTGGCGCCCATCTCAGCGAGTGGGTGCTTGGAACGAAATGCGGCAAGTAGTTCACGTAACATGGTGTGTCTCTACTAAAGTCTTAGTTAATGATCACGGCGAACAACGCGGGAACGCCATAGAACAGGATGATTACATATAGCAAGGCCCAGCGACGCGAACCCACTGCAACAGATGCCAGTCGCTCGGCCGCTTGAAGTGGAAGATTACGAATTCGCTCCACCGGAAAAATAAGCAATGTGGCTGCAATATTGAACAATAAATGGACGAGCGCGATCGTGAGTCCAAGCGCTGCATTCTCAGTGGTAACGGCTAAAGCCGCCAACAATGCTGTCACTGTGGTCCCGATATTTGCGCCAACCGTAATTGGGAATGCCTGTGCGAGGGTAATCAAACCAGCGCCGGCCAGGGGTACGAGAAGCGACGTAGTGATTGAACTCGATTGTACCATGATGGTGACGATGACACCGACAATAATCCCGATCAGAGGAGATTTCTCAAGTCCGCGGGATACAATCGCCTCGACTCTGCCATGCACGGTCGTGCGCATCACGCGGACGAGCATCATGAGCGCAAGATAAATAAATATACCGGAAAGAATTATGAGCAAAATGTGAGCCATGCGCTCTGACGTCGAAATCGAGCCCAGTACCTCCTTGACCGGCTTCATCGTGCCCTTCAGGGCTAGCTTCAGCGGACCATCAAATTTCTCGACGCCACCAACGCCAGTGAGACTCGTCGCAAGAGCTTCCGCCGTCTTTCTGAGCACTCCCGTTATGAGCTCAAAGGGCAACAACACAGCGACGGCCATGAAGTTGAAGAAGTCGTGACATGTGGCCACCGCAAACGCGCGCTCGAATTCGTCGTCTCTGCCCATATGGGCCATCGAGACGATTGTATTCGTAACAGTGGTTCCGATGTTAGCACCCATAATCATGGGTACAGCGTTAATCAGAGGAAGTGGATTAGTGGGCGAAGCCACCATAATGACGATTAAAGAAGTAGACGCAGACGAACTCTGAACCAGCGTCGTGGCCAGTATTCCGACCATTAATCCGATAAATGGATTGGACGTGGCTGCAAAGAAGGCGTCAAGTGATCCTTCCCCGATCCCTTTCAACCCATCGCCCAGCCCGTTTACACCAAGCAGGAATACGAACAGCAGCGCCAGAACCATCGCCAATCGCAAAAGCGGATGGGAGTGGCCGGGGCGCGCCCGAACGGCTGGGGATTCGTCTATTCTCACTTTGTTGGCCGGGTTTAAGGGCTGACTTGCCGCCAATAGAAGTTTTGCCGAATCTCCGGCCCGGATGCGGCTCGTGCAAGTCCGACCTTAACCCGGGTTGCCAACTCGCCGGCCGGCTGTGCAGTGTGCTGCTCGTAGGGTAGCTCGCCCCGGTCCTTCAACAGGTTTCCGATAATGAGTCGTTGCTGGTTAATGAAGACGGAACCAAACACGTATTCGATTGATGATCTCAAGCGGGACGGTCAAACGCAGTGGGAGGGAGTCCGAAACTACCAGGCCCGAAATCTGATGCGCGACGAGATGCGCGAAGGCGATCGAGTGTTGTTTTACCACAGCAGCGCAAATCCGCCCGGTGTTGCCGGTGAAGCTCGTGTCGTGCGAGAGGCCTATCCTGATTACTTCGCTCAGAATCCAGACAGCCCGTATTTCGATGAGAAGGCGTCACCAGAGGATCCCCGGTGGTTCATGGTGGATGTCGAGTTCGTTCGGAGATTGCCCAACTTTGTCTCTCTTGACTCACTGAAGAGTGCAAAGGGCCTGGAGGACATGATCGTTACCAAACGTAGCCGGCTTTCGGTGCAGCCAGTTACAAACGATGAATTCAATATCGTGTGTGCACTCGGTGACGGAGGCTCGGTATGAGCGATCCGCGCTGGAATCTGGAAGACATTTATCCATCCCGAGAGGAATGGTCCGAAGCGCTCGATGAAATAGGACGGTCGACCGAAACAATTAGACAGTTCCAGGGAAGGCTGATCGAAGGATCGGCTACGTTATGCGCCTGTCTGGATGCCTACTATCGAACGGTCAAGTCGCTTTACGCCGCTTCCTCGTATGCCTCCATGTGCTATCACGAAGACATGCGTGTGGGTGAAACGGCTGAGATGGAGAGCCGGGCGCAGTTGGTTGGGACGGATCTGTCCCAGGCGGCCAGTTTCATGGAACCGGAGATCCTTTCCATCGGTCGCGCGCAGGTGGAGGCTTGGCTCGAGTCAAGCCCGGAACTTCAAGAGTACCGTCACGCACTGGACGACATTCTTCGGCGACAGGCGCACACCTTGAGTGCGAAAGAAGAAGAGCTGGTCGCCTCCGTAGGACTCATCGCCGATGCCCCGGAGACGATTTACGGCATGCTGGCCAATGCCGATCTGCCGTGGCCCACGGTTAAGCTCTCCGACGGTTCGGAGGTACGTCTCGACCAGTCGGCGTTTGGAAAGCACAGAGCATCCGTCAATCGTGAGGACCGGCGGCTCGTGTTCGATGAGTTCTTTGATGTCTGGCGCAGCTACGCGCGTACCTGTGGAGCCACGCTGTTTTCGCAGGTGAAGCGGGATGTGTTCTATGCACGGGTACGGAAGTATCCCAACTCGCTGGCCCTGGCTCTGGATGGTAATCGGATCCCGGAAGCCGTTTATCACCAACTGATCGCCCAGGCTCGCGCGCATCTTCCCGTATTACACCGCTATTTCAGGCTGCGCAAACGGCTGTTGGGGCTAGAAGACTTGCAGTACTACGATATCTATCCTCCTCTCGTGCATTCGGACCGTTCGTACGAAATCGACGAAGCCAAGCGACTCGTGATTGAATCGGTCGGGCCACTCGG
>JBDHMQ010000123.1:0-6804 GCA_039656095.1 Gemmatimonadota bacterium
TCTCTATTTCAGCTTCGAGGATCGGCGGTTCCGTTGAATCCTCTGAATCCTCGGTCTCGTCGAGATTTTCCTCGAGATCGGCGATCAACGCTTGGGCGAAATCCTCGCCCGAGCCGAACACGACCCACAACGGGATAGCGATAGCAGTGCCGGCTAACGCGAGGCCGGCGGCCTCTCCTGCCAGAGTCGCAGCCACGACAGTGGCGGCACCAATTCCAACACGTGCCGGCCAGGTGCGGTCATCCCACGCCAGATCTTTGATATGGCTCGCCGAACTCTGAAGAGCATCCAGGGCGACCTTCGTGTCTTTCCCGTCAGGCAGCGCCTTCCGGAGTTTATCCTTGGCGCTCGCATCCGTATGCCGTACTTCAAGCAGACGCTTAAACAGCCGGATTACGGCTAGTTTCTGCACTCTATCCAGTTTATTCCGGACCGCGCTGATGGCTTTTCGTTCCGCTTTGCTCAGCGAGCTGGCGGTTGTCTCGTTCGATTCGCTCATGATCTCCTGACCTGCATTATAGGTTCGGCGTTTTGCCTTGTTGGTTGAACGTACGAGAGGTGGGGGGCAGAAGTGTCGGTGAAGTTTTTTCCAGGGACCAAATGGGGCCGACGCACCCACGGTGATGGTAGCGCCGACCCCCGACTTTTTGTCTTCGAATCAGGCTACCGCACTGGCCGCGGCAATTGCATCGTCACAACCATCCCCGCGTGGTCCGACGGCCACAGACCGGACGGCGTTTTGTCCGCCTGCTCGTCGCCTACGATGTACGCCCGAACGGGAGTCGGACCTGAGCGCGGCCACAAGTCCTCGAAATTGCGCAGCATCACATGATCGATGCGCTTGAACAGGATCTCGGAGTCACTTGATAGATCAGAAGCGTGGCAGCAGGTCCATCCCGGATCCGAAGCTCCTGCCCGAAGGTCCCAGGCGTCCAGGAAACCGTCCGCGATCAAGCTGATATATGTCTCACCAAAGGCTGCTTCGGTATTGAGGTCGCCCAGCAGCACAGTGGGACGGGTTTCGTTGGCCAGGATGCCGATCAACTCCGCAGCCTGCAGTCCTTGAAAATATCCGTCCGCCGTCTCGACGGGTTCAAGATGCGTATTCAGCACCCGGAACGTCTGGCCGCCAACGGTCACGTCCGCTGCGACAAAACCGCGCAGGATCGTCAGGCCCATGGGACCCGGTACGCTGGCTGCGTAGTTCGCAGTCGTGACATTGGATACGTCGACATCCGAGCGCCGGAGGATCGCGTCGTAGTCCGTAAACCGTACGTCGGTCAGACTGAAGTCAGGATTAATACGCGGCAGTTCAACATCCGTGGCCTGAATCTGAGCCACCAGCTCGTAGGTCTCGCCGAGCTTTGCCAGCTCCGCGAGCAGCGTCGAAATGAAGTCGATCACTGTATCTTGCGCGTTGAGCTGGAAGTCAGCGGGCGTCTGCTCCCGGAACAGGGTCACTTCCTGCAGACCCACGATATGGGGGCGACTTGCGGCAATCTCCAGCGCCATGGCGGTCGCTCGTTCCGAGTAATCGTTCGCGAGCAGTAGTTGCCACAATTCACCAACCACAAAGGGGATCTGGTTAGGGTCCTCGGTCTCGACCACACGGTCGACATCCGTACCCACATACATGTTCCGGGTCATCACAGTCAGGGACGTCGCCGCGAGATCCGCGGTCTGGTCAGTGGCCCGTACGTTGGATGGCCCGGTCGGACCGTCTTCGCAGGCGGCCACCAGGGCGACCGTTGTGAAAATTGTCAGGATGCGTTTCATGGCTCCACCTCGTTATATGAGTTGTCCCGCACAGCTGCGGGGCTTGCGACGAGATGTGGGTCCGGCGGGTCAAGCTGGAGTCAAGTGAACTCACAGCTTTCAACGAAACTTCTGCGCAGAGCATCCCATATAGTCGAGGGAAAGCTGGGCGCAGGGGCGCCCTGTGTACTGGGACGGGAGGGGAAAAATGAAGGTTCTCAGGATCGGTATCGTAGCCGTGGTCATGACGATCAGTCTGAGTGGACCGGCGATCGGTCAGGAATTGTCTGTCGAGGAGTGGCGACAGGACCTGCAGCATCTGGCGAACGTAATCGAGGACGTTCACCCCAACCCGTATCTGTTCAACGACCGCGAGGCAGTCCAATCCGCGATCGACGAATTATCTGAGTCGATACCCGAGATGTCCGACGACCAGATCATTGTGGGAATGGCAGGGATCGCAGCGATGCTGAGGGACGGGCACAGCATGGTAATCCCGCTCTCACAGCAGTTTCCGCTGACCGACTTCGCGCCGATCCGCCTGCTTGCAACGCCTGACGGATGGATCGTCGTTGCCGTGGCTCAGGAGTTTGACTGGGCGCTCGGCACACAGGTTCTGACGATAACCGGGCAGCCGACAGACGAAGTGATGGCTCTACTCGCTCACCATTCAGCCGCTGACAACGAGTCGCAACGCATATCCAATGCTCCCGTTGGCCTGGCCATAGGGCGCATTCTCAGGGGCCTGAAACTCGTAGACGAGTCCGGCATCCTTTCTCTTACTGTGCAAACTGACGGCGGATCGTCCCGCAGCCTCGACATACCGGTGTTGGAGATGCCTCTGAACTTTGGCTGGACTCAGAGCCCCTTCTCTGCACCCGGGGAGAATACGAGGTCGGTCACTGACCTGTGGTCCGAAATGCCACTGGCGTTCAGCCATCCGGGTGAGCCCTACTGGTCGGAGTATGACGCGGAGAATGAATTACTCTACGTCCAGATCAACCAGCTCAACAGCAGCGACACGCCGATATCAATCAATGGCACAGAAAGCGTTGTTTCGCTACCCGATTTTCTTGTCGAAACACTTGCGTTGACCGACGACCACGAGACGAAGAAGCTGGTTATTGACCTTCGGTTTAATACGGGTGGAGATAACTTTGTAGCCCGCGAACTGATCCAGGTACTGAACCGGTATCCTGCGTTCCTGGAGCGAGGTCGACTGTTCGTGCCTATCGGAAGAAAAACATTCAGCGCCGGGATAAACTTCGCGTCCCTGTTCGAGTCAGATAGCGAAGCGCTATTCGTGGGCGAACCAGCGGCAGGCAGACCGAACCACTACGGGGACGCTCGGAGCTTTCCGCTGCCGAACTCGGGTCTCGTTGCTCGAGTGTCCACGCTCAACTGGCAGCTCGGAGTCCATCCCTGGGACATCCGCCGCATGATGGAACCGGATATCTGGTCTCCTTTCGACCAGTCTGCCTTGCAGAAAGGAATCGATCCTGCGCTCGAGGCAATCCGTTCCTACGACCCGTCGAAGTCTCTCGTGAATCGAATGATGGCAGCTTACGAAGACTATGGTGTCGTAGCGGCCATGGCGTTGTTTACGACAGAAGTAGAGCCGACGGAGCCGGGCATCTGGCACTACCAGCCGTCTGTGTTACTTAATTTCGGATCCCGTCTGTTCAGACGAGGTATCGACATCTCCGAAGTGGCGCCGGTATTCCTGAGCGCTGCTGAGCTGTACCCGGATCAGCCGTCCGTAATGTTCAGCATTGGAAGGGCAGCCTCACGGGTGCCGGACTGGGGGCTCGCCGTGCAGATGTATGAACGTTCCCTCGAATTGTGGCCCGCAAACAATGTGATCGCAACACATCTGGCACGCGCGCGATTTGAGTTGCAGACGGCTGGCGGGGACTAGGAGCACTGGAGAGGTAGTTAGCGTTTCGTTCATCAGGGCCGCTAGATTAATGGAGGTTTGACTCTTTATCCAATCTGGAGGCTCCGATGAAGCGTGTCCTGACCCCGCTGTTGCTGTCGATCATGTTTATGGGATGTTCCGATAGTGCTGACACCCGCACCGAAGACTCCTCCGACACCAGCATGCGCGATGCACCAAACGTGGTCGAGGTCGTCGCAATAGGATTGACCCTCGAAGCTCCCGACAGCATTCAAGCTGGCTGGACGACGTTTCGATTCCGCAACGAATCGCCTCTTACGCACTTCGTGCTCATTGACCACCTCCCCGAAGGCAAGACATTCGAGGATACTGAAAACGAAGTGATTCCTGTATTCCAGGCCGGATTGGACTTGATCAACGAAGGACGTCCTTCGGAGGGTTTTGTTGAGTTTGAACGGCTGCCGGCCTGGTTTTCGGACGTCACATTCCATGGTGGTCCTGGACTCCTGGCACCCGGGAAGACCGGTGAGACGACTGTATACCTGGCACCGGGCACATATGTCCTTGAGTGCTATGTAAAGACCGCCGGCAGATTTCACTCGGCCGACGGTATGGCCAGACAACTCATCGTCATTGGAGAGCCCTCAAACGCGCCCGAGCCGACCGGCACACTCGCGCTCAGTCTGTCGGCCAACGGAATCGTCATGCAGGAGATCCCTGCGGCGGGAATGCACACGGTCAAAGTTGAATTCGTCGACCAGATGGTGCACGAGAATTTTCTCGGGCACGACGTTCACCTGGTGCGCCTGGAAGGTGACACGGATCTGGACGAATTGGCCACCTGGATGGACTGGGTGAACGTTTCCGGACTCGCGACACCCGCTCCGGCCGAGTTCCTCGGCGGCACGCACGATCAGCCAGCGGGCACGGTGGGCTATTTTACAGTCGACTTATCGCCGGGAAATTATGCTTGGGTTGCTGAGGTTCCCAACCCACTCGAGAAAGGAATGTTTGTCACGTTCACCGTCGAGTAGCTCTCTATGGCGTGTGAGAATCTTGCTTAAACAACAATCCGTAGTAGGCTACATCGCTGGAAAACACACACACTACTTAACAGGACCGAATCGATGAGACGATCAATTTCCGCCCTGCTTGTCGCAGGGATATTCGTTTTCGCAGGCACATCAGATGTTCTCGCGCAGGATGCAGCAGCAGATGTCGCCGAAGAGGTTGTCGTAGAGACGCAGATTGATGTTCAGGTCGTTGAAGCCACCATCATCAATCCTGGCGCTTTTGAGCCGATGGAACTCAATGTCGAGTTCAGTGGATCTGGCGATGATCTGGCCGCAGCGATCACCATACCCGGCATGGAAATGCGGATCGATCTTACCGATCTAGTGCTGGCAAATGACGAGTTCAGCTTCTCGTTGACAAACCCCGGTGGTCAGGAGATCGAGTGCAGTCTGTATCAACTCGACGACGAGAGTTATCGTGGAGAATGCACGGCAGAAGGCGAAGACGAGGCTGCCGAAATGACCCTCGGAGCGTTCGAAAAATAGCTGTAACACACCAACTCATTAGAGGATTGTAATCCATGAGGCGCTCAACATTCGCCCTGCTCGCCGCAGGGATGTTCGTATTTGCAGGCACATCCGATCTTCGCGCGCAGGATGCGGAAGTTGAGGCCGCAGCCAGTGAGGATGCCCCGTCTGACGTCCAGAATGTCGAGGCGATGATCATGAACCCCGGAGCCGCCGAACCGACGATGCTTACTGTCGAGTTCAGTGGATCGGGCGAGCCCGGCGGCACGACGATTGACTGCGAGTTGATGAGACTCGATGACGACAGCTTTCGTGGTGAATGCGATGCTGGCGGCGTCCCGATCGAAATGACCATCGAAGCATTCGAAGAGTAGCCAGGCTTTGACATCTGGAACGATCCCTTGGGGGAGACTGGCCGCCGAGGGATTGGTAATCGTGGCCTCGGTGTACCTGGCCATCGGCCTGGAGGGGCGGGCCCAGGACCGGGAGCGCGCGGAGGAAGCCACGGCTGCGCTGGCGCAGCTGCGGGAAGAACTCCGGTCAGACCAGGCCGATATCGGCGAGATTCGGGCTGCGCAGGAAGGCCTGGCGGACCACTACCGGAACTTGATGGATTGGTTTGCGAATCCTGCATCGATGCCGGGTGACTCGGTCCAGGAGGCCCTGGATCACCTCACCACCAACAACCGCACCATGTTTCCGCGGAGCTCGGCCTGGACCACCATGGTCGCATCGGGACAGCTTACGGAGTTGGACAATCCCGCTCTCGTGACCCGACTCGGCAATCTCTACGAAAACATCAACGATCGTCTCATATACAATGGTGAGTACTACGATACAGACCTGAGCAGGTTTGCGTTCGGCCCGGGAGTCTCGACCTGGGACTCTCAGACCAGACGCCTGCTCACGCGAGAATCCAGAGCACTGGCCGAATTCAGAAACCATCTCTATAGGCTGTATCACGCGTGGAACCAGTACTACCTGGCTCTGCTTGATGAGTACGAGGCGGAGGTGGAAGGGCTGATCGATGCCGTCGGCGAGCACCTACAGGAGCAAGGATGGGACGGTTGATCAGTTGCGTCTTCCTCAAAACGTGCGGGACCGAGGCGATTGGCGCATATTTCTGGGCTGCGGCGTCCGGAATTGCCGGGACGTACGTGACTCTCTGACCGAGAGGATAGCCGAAATGACAGTTTCAATGATGCGCTATATAGCCCTTCCGATCGTTGCCATCGCCGCCGCCTGCAGCGGAACCCGGCCAGCTGACACCCCTGACACCTCCTCTGGAACTGCCGCACCATACGTCGCCGCCGATGCCGACTTCATGCGCAACATGATCGGACATCACGGACAGGCCATCGATATGGCGGATCTTGTTCCAGGCCGCAGCAGCAACGAGACCCTCGCAAACCTGGCTCGTCGGATCGACGAGTCCCAGGTATTCGAGATCGGGCTCATGCAGAGATGGCTGGAGGCCCGCAACGAATCAACCGACGTCCCCCATGACATGGCTGGGATGGCGGGCATGGCAACGCCCGAGCAGATGGCCCAGTTGGCGGACGCAGAGAACGAGGCTTTCGACAAGTTGTTTCTGGAGTTGATGACCCGGCA
>JBDHMQ010000124.1:0-5624 GCA_039656095.1 Gemmatimonadota bacterium
AGAAAGAAATGGGTAGCAGGCGTGGAGCCGTCCGTCCCGCCGGCAGCGTGGATGCCGTGCAAGTTGGAGCCGGGCGAATGACGACGCGTCGCGACCTGATCAACTCGACGGAGGGCGCCCACTTCGCCTTGCGATTGTTTTCGATGGCTCCAGGTGGAGGCATGCCGCGTCACACCAACGCTGTTGAGCACGAGCAATACGTCTTGCGCGGACGGGGCCGAATTGGAATCGGCGACGATGTGTTTGAGGTCGGTGCCGATGACGTGGTCTACATCCCTGCTGGAATGCCGCACTGGTATGAAGCGGTGGGTGACGAGCCATTTGAGTTTCTTTGTGCCGTGCCAAATCATCCCGACAAGATCGAGCTTCTGGACAGTTGACCGGCGGCATGTCTATGTTCGCCGGCATCTGATGGTAACCCACTACGGCGGGATCCTCTTCTGCGGACCTGGCGATGGCGATCGGTCCAGGACTCGCTCGTGCCGCGATCGCTGCAAAGGTCGGCGGGGAACTCCGTGATCTGAATCGTCCACTCGCGGACGGGGATGTCGTCGCCATCGTGACTCGCAAGGATGATGATCCCGATGCCCTGTATGCGATGCGTCACTCGGCCGCACACGCCCTCGCAACGGCGGTGCGGGAACTCCGGCCTGATGCCGGCATCGGTTTCGGCCCGCCAATAGAGAACGGGTTCTACTACGATTTTGAGGTGGACGAGCCGTTCACCCCGGAGGATCTGGAACGCATCGAAACAAAGATGCGCGAAGTGGTCAAGGCAAAACATGCTTTCATTCGTGCCGAGGTTGACCGGAACGAAGCTGAATCTCTGTTTGCCGACGATCCACTCAAGCTCGAGCGGCTGGCCGAAATTCCCGACGGTGAAACGATCTCCGTGTACACAGACGGTCCGTTTACAGATCTCTGTAGAGGACCGCACGCAGGCCACACCGGGGAGGTGGGGCACTTCAAGCTGTTGTCCGCTGCCGGTGCCTACTGGCGAGGCGACGAGACCCGCCAGATGCTGCAGCGTATCTATGGCACTGCTTTCTTCGAAAAAAAGAACCTCGACGAGTACCTGCATCAACTGGAGGAAGCTCGCCGTCGGGACCACCGGAAACTCGGCCAGGAATTGGACCTGTTCAGCTTCCAGGAGGACATCGGCCCCGGCCTCGTGTGCTGGCATCCGAAAGGCGCCAGAATTCAGATGCGCCTTCGTCGTTGGATCGAAGATCTGGTGACCGTGCAGGGCTACGAGTTCGTTTACACCCCGCATGTGAGCAGCGAGTCATTGTTCGAGCGGAGCGGGCATCTGCAGTCCTATTCCGAAAACATGTATCCGGCGATGCAGGGTGAAAAGGAAGGCGAGGCTTACCGGGTAAAACCCATGAACTGTCCTGGCCATGCCCTGATCTATTCGGCGAGGCCGCGAAGTTATCGGGAGCTTCCGCTTCGATTGTCAGAAATTGCTAACGTCTATCGGTACGAACGATCCGGAACCCTGCATGGTCTTCTTCGGGTCCGCATGCTGACGATGGATGACGGCCACGTCTTCTGTACTCCGGACCAGGTAGAGGACGAGATCTTCACCTGCATCGACCTGATTGATGAAGTAATGGGCACTCTCGGCCTCGAGTATCGGCTTGATCTGTCAACCCGACCCGAGAAGCGCATTGGTGAAGATCAGGTGTGGGACCGGGCCGAAACTGCGCTTCGGCAGGCCCTGGACCGCACGGGTCGAGAGTACGGCCTGGACGAAGGTGGCGGTGCATTTTACGGACCCAAAATCGACATCAAGTTCAAGGATGCGATTGGTCGAGAGTGGCAGGGGGCGACGATCCAACTCGACTTCAATTTGCCTGAGCGTTTCGAGCTTGAATACATCGGAACAGATAACAAGCCACATCGGCCAGTCATGATTCATCGGGCGATCTTTGGCACGCTCGAGCGGTTCACTGGATTCTTGATTGAGCACTTCGCTGGAGCGTTCCCTGTCTGGCTTGCACCTATTCAAATGAGAGTGCTGCCGATCACGGATGCCCATGCTGAGGGTGCCGCCAACATTGTTCAGCGGTTGAGTAGGGAAGGGTGGACCGTCGAGATCGACAGTCGCTCTGACACACTTAATTACCGAATCCGGGACGCGGAACTCCAGAAGGTCCCGTATGTGCTCGTTGTTGGAGACCGGGAACTCGAGGCCGGTACAGTTGCAGTTCGTGCGCGCCGGGCAGAGAAGAAGCAAAAAGTCATGTCCCTCGAGGACTTCGTCACCAGGGCACGGGAGAAGATCACTTCGCGAGCGCTCGACCTGTGAGCGGGTTGACGACGTCTCCGGGCACGAGGTCACTTGCTGTCGGTTTGGTGCTCATAGGCATGTTCGCGACGCCGGGAGACTGCCAGGAAGTCGCTGACAGTGCTGCAGTCATGGCTGTCGTAGAAGCGACTCTCGATGCGATCTCGCGTGAGGACATGGTTGCTGTGGCGGGGCTCATGCTTGACGGGGCGGTTACGATTGCGCGGACGGCGAGCGGGGCGGAAGACGGGCTGCAGACCATGACCGTTGAGGATTGGCAACGGATGTCGCCAGCGGCGGATTTCGTCGAGCGCGGTTTCGACGCCCAGGTGCATATCGATGGCCCGATCGCTGCCGTCTGGTTGCCGTACGATTTCTACATTGATGGTGAGTTGTCGCACTGCGGAATCGATGCGTTCACTCTAATCGAGATTGACCAGGAGTGGCGCATCGCCAGCATTGCATTTACGCGAAGACAGCCACCCGATTGCCGGCTGCATCCGGATGGTCCGCCAGGGGAGTAATTCGTTTGCGCCGGTCAACCGGCCGGTTAGGCGTCTCCGTCCCACCACTTGTTCAATGTCTTGATGCGTACGCTTCGATGCGACGCCTGGCGAACGGCTTTGCCGCCCTCGACCAGGATGACTTGCGGCGTTTCGTGACGGATTCCCAGTCGGTTCTCCGCCTCGCGTGACATGGATCGATTCTCAATCACGTTGATCACGAATACGTTTGCCGATGGACACGTCGCCACAAATTTTTCAACATGACGTCGGGCCCAGGCGCTGAGCTCGCACCGCGAACTGTGCTTGAACAGGATGGCTCGTTCGCCAGCCAGCATTGTCGAAAGATCTTCAATCGCTTCTATGGTCTGCATGAATCAGCCTCTTATTGCTTCAATCAAACCAGGCAGCGTGGCCAAGTTCTCCAGAAACTATAGTTACAGCCGAACCACTCAACAGCACGCGTTTCCCGCCACTTACGACGCCTACGATCCCCCCTCGCTTGGAGACCTGGGCACCCAGGAGCTCGTTCCGACCCAAGCGCTCGGCCCACCACGGTGCCAACGTGCAATGCGCCGATCCTGTGACCGGATCCTCGGCAACGCCCACGGCAGGGGCGAAGTATCGGGACACGAAATCAACGCCCGTGGTCTCGACAGTCGCAGCGCCTGCCCGGCTCGTCACGATCACACCTCGACCACTCAGCTCAGCCACGGCAGATATATCGGGTGTCAGAGCTCGGACAGCTGCTTCGTCTACCAGCTCGACCAGAACGTCCAGTCGACTTCTGCCGACCGCTCGAGGAGGATCAGACAAACACAGAGCCTGAAGCAGGCCGTCCGGCACATCTCCGGATGGCAACTCAACGGCTGGTTCCGCCGGGAAGTTCATTTCGATGCCCAGGCCGGCCTGTCTTACTGTCAACTCTCCGCCAAGCGTTTGAAATGAAATCGTCTCTGTGCTGTCTGTAGCGCCTGTTTCGAATAGAATGTGAGCAGCCGCCAGTGTAGCATGACCGCACAGATCGACCTCAACGGTGGGAGTGAACCAACGCAATCGCCATCCGTTCCCCTCAGGCCAGAGAATCGCAGTCTCCGCCAGATTCATCTCTGCGCCCAGGGCTTGCATCCAGTCATCTTGAGCCGGCTTCGTGCACAGGCATACTGCAGCCGGATTACCGGTAAACGGCCGTTTTGCGAATGCGTCTACGATATAAATGGGCGTTGAGTCAGGATTCATGTCGCCATTCAGTTCTAAAGATATGGAGACCCCAGCCAGGCGAGACCGTTGCGAATTCGTTTGGTCACCGGCCAGGCGTCAACTTCTTCGATCGTTAACCGTCGTGCCCGGCCAATCTTTTCCCATACAACTGTTTCTGCTTGTGTCGCAAGAGACGGATCGTACGCCTCGACGTTGAACTCAAAATTCAGCCGCAGGCTGCGAGGATCCCAGTTGCCGGACCCGAATAGCGTCCAGCCGTGATCGACGATCATCACCTTGGAGTGGTCGAAGGGTGGTGGCGTGAGCCAGACCCGGCATCCGAATTTCAGCACCTGACGAATCTGGCCCAACATCGCCCACCCAACGACGCGAAGGTTGCTGGTCTCCGGTATGACGATGTCTACCGTAACGCCGCGAAGCGCCGCCAGACTCAGAGCGGAAACGAGCGTCTGGTCCGGGAGAAAATACGGTGTCACAATTCGAACACAGTGCTCAGCCGATGCAAGAGCTGCGAGTAACGTCCAGCGCAGCGTTTCAAAGTCCTCATCGGGACCGTCCGACACGCCACGCGCCGCAATGTCGCCTCGCGGTTCCAACGTGGGAAACCAGTGCTCCCCATCAAGACGCTCACCCGTAGTGAACACCCAGTCTCCCGCGAAACTGGCAGCCAGGTGGCTGACGACAGGACCCTCAACAAGGAAATGGAGATCCTGGACGCGATTGTGTGTCGCTGTAGAAATGCATCCTGCCCGGATGTTGATTCCACCGGTGAATCCGATGCAGCCATCCACAACCATAATCTTCCTGTGGTTGCGCAGATTCAGATACTTGGCTCGCCATGGTAAGAACGATTTGAGAAAGGATGCGGTGCGCACCCCCCGTGCCTCGAGGATCTTCGGTACTGGCGGTGAACTGTAAAGACCGCCTACCGCATCAATCAGGACACGGACTTGCACTCCTCGCTGCACAGCGTCTGCAAGTGCTTCAATGAACGGCTCGCCCGCTTCGTCCAGGTCGAAGATGTAGGTCGAAAGTCCGATCGTACGCTGGGCCGAGTGAATGGCGTCAAGCATCGCAGGATACGCCGCATCTCCGTCTATCAGGATCTCGATGCGGTTTCCATCGAGCAGGGGAAGTCCGGTCACTTCGTGTCCCGTGCGTACGAGCGAAGCGAGGCTAGGCAGGCGGTCGGGGGGCCGCTCGAGACTGGCGAACTCGCTCGGCACGGGCGGCGCTTCGCGGTGCGTACCGAATGCCATCGGAGGGACGGCAGAATCCGGCTGAAGGGAGTGCATTTCGCGGCGGATCTGTCCCCCGCGGCGCCGGATCCGATTAACGCCCAGGAGCGCGTAGAGCATTGCACCGGCAAATGGCAGTAACCAGATCAAGCCCATCCATCCGATCGCACCCCGGACTTCGCGTTTCGTAGAGATCACATGTATGGCCGCGACCACTGACAGCGCGATTCCGATCAGTCCCACGGCGATCGGCCGTAAATATGCGAAGATGTCCAAGCTTCATCCGCATCCGTTGACGGGGTATGGGCACGAGAGGTTAGCTTACGTCATGGTGAATGGTAAGGTAGCCCGTGTGGGGCCCGGTCGGGAATG
>JBDHMQ010000125.1:0-9020 GCA_039656095.1 Gemmatimonadota bacterium
GCACGGCGATTGAGTTTCGCGACAATCAAGTCCACGATCGTGAGCAGGGACTCCTGCGAGAGCGGCTGGAATACGGCTACCTCGTCTACTCGATTCATGACCTCGGGAAGCAGGTGACCCTTCAGGGCGTCCATCACCTGTCTCTCAAGAGCCTCAGCTTCTCTCGCAGCCCTGGCTTGTTCGTCTGGCATCTGTCCTTCCAACGGGATGCCGAGAGGAGGGGCGACCTTGCCTGTCCCGAGATTGGAGGTCAGCACGAAGATGGCATCGGAGAAGCTCACTTCGAGTCCCTTGGCGGTCGTCATTCGGCCTTCTTCGAACACGGTCATCAACGAAGTGATAATGCTCGGATGGGCTTTTTCGATCTCATCAAGAAGAACCACTGAATACGGGTGCCTTCGAATCTCCTTGATCAACTTGGGCTCTTCATCGGAACCGACGTAGCCTTTCGGAGACCCGAACATATTCGAGATCTTGTGCGACTCCCGGAATTCTGCCATGTCGAGCGTGATGAGCCTGGCCTCATCGTGGAAGAGGTAGGTGGCCAGCGCCTTTGCCAACTCGGTCGTGCCCGTGCCGCTTGGGCCCGCGAACAGCAGGACACGCGGCTTGTCTGGATCCTCGACGGCAACACGCTTTGTCCTTACGGCTCTTCCGACTTTCTCTACGGCTTCAGATTGTCCCACTACGCGTTTGGCCAGATCCGACTCGATCCGCAGTAGTTGCTCTTCGTCTTTCATGAGTATGACCTCGACGGGCACCTGCGTCCGCTCGGACACGACTTCGCCTACATCATCCACTGCCAGGACATCATCTGTACCCTCGGGTGTGGAGCTGAATGTGAGCAGTTTTCTGCGCGCACACGCCTGGTCAAGCACCGCGATCGACTTGCGTGGCTGATGCTCCTCGGGGAGGTACCGTGCCGCGAATTCGACCGCCTTCTCCATTGCAACGTCAGGGATTATCAGGCCGTGGTGCTCCTGCAGAGTCGGCCTCAGGCCTTCCAGGATTGTCAGCGTCTCCACCTGTGTCGGTTCACTAATCCAGATCTTTTGGAAGCGACTGCTGAAGGCCGGATCATCATCGATGTACTTGTGGCATTCCTCTACTGTGGTGGCACCGATCACCCGCAGGTCTCCCGACTGCAGGGCCGGTTTCAGGAGATCGGCCGCACCTTGCATCCTCATGAGCATATGGATCTCATCGATGAAGCAAATCGTATTGCCGTGCTTCTTGGTCTGCTCCAGAAATCCCCCGAAGTCCTTGGCCAGATCGAGATGCGAGATTTCAACAAAGTGCAGATTGCTGATGGGATCTTTGGCCTCGTTCGAAGCAGCGAAGACGGCCAGGGCTTCTACTACCGCCGTCTTGCCGACACCGGGATCGCCGAGCACAAGTGCGTTGGGTGTCTTCCACTGACTGAGGACACGAGCGATGGACTTACATTCTTCTCGTCGACCCGTGAATGTACCGAGCCTTCCCTCACGTGCCAGCGTCGTGAGGTCACGCCCGAAGCGTGCAAGCGGCGATTTGCCGCCACTGGATCGCTTGGGTTTTGCCTTTCTCGCGGTGGTCGCCGCAAGATCCGGCTTCTGATTACCCTTCCCGTTCGGAAGGAGAAGCTCCTTATCGAGGCCGAACTCGGCGAACAGCTGATTCTGGCTCTCGCTCTGTGCATCGAGAGAGGATGAAAGCACGTCAGTGAGCCCGAAATTTTCGTCACCGCGCGATGATGCGATTTTCGCCGCACGTTCGAGTAGTGCCCGGCAACCACCGCTCTGCTCACCCGTGAACGCTCCGCTCTCGATGTTGCTGTGCTGCAATATTTTCCGGAAGCGTTTGCCCATGTACTTATAAGAGATCCGATTTCTCTTCCAATGATGTTCAAGCGTGGCGATCTCCGGTCGCGCGTTCTCCCAATCCAGGTCCTGCATTTCAGCGACTTGCTCTCCCAGAATAAAAAGTGCGAGCAAGACATGATCACACTCTAGATCTTTCGCCTTCGTGTTGGTCGCTTCTGCAGCCGCGACCGCAAGTAGCAATTGCACGGCCGGCGAAGGTTCCATGATTACACTCTCCATGTGGCGGTTCGGGCCAGATGAGTCACTATCGGGGGAGGAGTCGAGTCACCTGCAGGACGGCCGTACGTCGCCCGGCTCTGATGCGAGCCACTCTTATCGGTCAAACGTCGGCGAAGCGCTTGCCACCGGTAAGGCTGCAGACCTCCTCGTCGTATTTGTCTGCTGTGAGAACTACAGCGGCGAGAGCCGAGTAGAGTTCCTCAGCATCGAGTTGATCACCGAGCAACGCGTACTCATACCATACCGCGTTTGCTTTGGTATCAAGTGAGAACTTGCCGAAAATCAGGTCGTTATTCTGTTCAGCTAGAAACAATGTTAATTCAGGAGTTATGTCCTCTAATCCAGTCGCCACCGGTGCCAGAAGCCTCACGACCGTGTTGTCACCAAATTCGGCACATCTGACGGAAACTGCTGTCGAACCGTGTCTAATGAGCACTGTCTTGTCTGGGAGAATCTGATACACCTGCCCTCGCTCTCGGAGCAGAGATTCCACCTTCGATCGAAGCTTATCAACCTTGCTATCGGACATCTGACAACCTCCAGAGTTTGCCGAAGACCTCGCGTTCCAGGAATTGATTTGCGGTCTAACGGTCCTTACATGCGGAGAACGCCGCCGACGGTTGTATATAAGTGTATCGTAATATCAAGATTATATGTCGATTTACCTTAGAATGCCAAGTCGGCAGGGTGATCGGGAGGCCAGGCCCGCTTTGATCAGTGCGGTGAATCGAACAGCGACCAGTGTCAGCGACAGTGACAAAGCCCACGGACGCTGGCTCCAAAACAGGCTGATTCTGGCGCCTTCGGACCCGCTGCTGCTTTGGGCCCCGACCGTAGAGGCCGCTATTACTCGGCCAAATGACCTCGAAGTACCTCAGCGAGATCTCTGTTTCCGGTAAGCCGCCGGCCCGTGATGTCCAGTCGCAGAGCGGCCCAATGGCGATTCATGAGGATCGCGTTCGCAATCTCGTCGTCGGACCGGAGCTTCTCGATCAGCCGATTGGGGACGAAGTGAACTGCTTCCCCATCTTCACGTGAGATACCCTCAAAGTCGTCCGGGTCCAACCTTTCGATGCTGCGGTAGTAGTCAGCTATCTGGCGCCGAAGTGACTCATCACGGATTACACTGAGGCCGCCTGCACCCAGGACCTCGCGGTACGTGTGATCGAGGACTTGAAAGTTGTCGACAAAGGCGGAATGTAGAAACCACATCGCCAACGAGTCCGCCGGTGCGGTCGAGCCTGGGTCACGTCTAAGTTCGAGGAGCCGGTCTGCAGCTTCCAGGCCTCGAATCGCGGTAACCTGACGGTCGGCCAGATCTGTGCTATCACTCCTGAGATCCACGAGAATGCCAGCGAGATAGGCCGCCTCCTGGACTCGGTCCTGGCGGACATCCCACGCCGCGTCGATAGCGAAGGCAAGCAGTATAGAGCCGACGATCACCACACCTTGGACAATGATGCGCAACCAGGGCAGGCTGCGAGGATTCGTGGTCGTCATGGGCTGTCCGATCAAGAGTTGTAATGCGGCGTCAACAATTGCTCTGGGTCGACGATCGCGGGAGATGCGACTGCGCGCTAGTCTTTGTCCCGTTCCTATCGCGAGGAGGAGTTGCAGATGTCCGGAAAACACCTCGGGGAGTTGGTCGGGTTAGTAGGCGTAATTGGTTCGCTGGTCTTCGTCGGGCTTGAGGTGAAGCAGAATACGTTGGCAGCCCGCGCGGCTGCCTACCAGGACATGGGATCCATGATATCCGCCACCTGGATGCTCGGGGCAGAGGACCCGGAACTTGCTGCTCTCACGTTGAGGTTCTTCGAGGAAGAGGATGCGGAGTTCACACCGATCGAGGAGGCCAGGCTCGTTTCCCAGACCGTCGGGGCATTTCGGCAATACGAGACGGTCTGGCGGCAGGTACAGCTCGGTCTTCTCGATCCGGAAGTCCTCGGCTACTTCGGTTGGGGCAATCCCGAATCGATACTCAGCGGAAACATGAAGAAGCTCTGGCCCAGGATCCGTCAATACATGACTCCAGACTTTCGAGCATTTCTCGAGAGTGAGTCGAAGTGGGAGGGAAACTGAGCCCGCCAGCAGCGACGGATTATACAGCGTTCCGTTCGGGTCCCCCACGCGCCGCGGTTTGAAATAGCCGGGCCGAAACGAACCAGAACGCAAGAAAGAAAAGCGTGATCAGCCCGGTGAAGCCCCACCCGGCGAGCAATGCGATCACGAAGACCAACACCTGAGCCCCTGCCGTAGCGATCATAGCGCGTGCCATACCCTGTGGCTCGAAACGCGCGATTAAAGCCCCGATGAAACCGACGGCGAGCACCCCGTAAAACATCAAGTTCGCGTCGTTGCCCTCATTCCCGATGATGCCAACGGCACCATTCACCCAGATGAGGAGGAATACAGCCGCGAGCGCAACGCCGACACCGGTCTTGTAGGCCGTATTGCCGGATTTTCTTGAGGCTAGTTCAAAGGCGACACCAGTGCCGACCAGGAGTGCACCGAAGATAACGAAATCGGTCACCTCCCAGGCGACTTCATCTGTGAATTGCATCGCGATCAGGGGCAATAGCAGTACGAGCGTTGCTGTGGTCCAGGCCGCTATCCTCCAACGGTTCCCCCCGCGCTTCACTAATGCCTTCAAGGTGTTTCTTGCCATTGTCGGGCCCCTTTGCACGTCATTGTTCATGACTCCCCCCAATTTCAGGAGGGGAGTTGAGTTTGCAATGTACTTTGCGTCACAAAGTAATGCAAATTATGAACGTCGCTTGTGGGGTTGCAGCCTTCATTGGCTGGCCATGGGTGCTCGGCGGCATATGCCGCACCTTCGGTCACGTTCCCATGCTTGTTGTCTGAGCCCGGCCACATTGCTTGGGATAGGTTATATACCCGCGCCGCCTCTGAAAATGATTATTGAATTCACCATCAGAAAAGACGGAGTCATGTATGTCAGGAGTTGAAGGGAGAGTGACGCTCGTAACTGGTGCAGGCCGTGGGATTGGCCGTGCAACAGCGGAGTTGTTATCCGCGAGGGGCGCAAGGGTGATGGCCGTTGCACGAAGTGAAGACGAACTATCGACACTTGGACTCGACTACACCGTTGCAGATCTGGGCACACCTCAAGGGTGTTCCCATGCGGTTGAAGAAACCAAGAAGCGGCTTGGATCTATTGAGATTCTTGTCTGCAACCATGGTATCGGATCGGCGCATGAGCGTGTCATTTGGGAACAGGACCCTGAGATCTGGAACGAAACCATGAGGATCAACCTGGACGGTCCTTTCCACCTATCACGGCTGACAACCGCCGGTATGGTAGAGCGCGGATATGGGCGCATTGTGTATACGAGCTCAACGGCAGGTGAAGTGGCTGAGTTTGCCGGCGCCGCCTACAACAGTTCCAAGCATGGATTGCTGGGGCTAATGCGTTCAGTGGCACAGGACGGAGGTGCTCATGGCATTACATCAAATGCTGTACTGCCCGGATGGGTGCGCACGCAAATGGCAGAAAACTCGGCGGCTGAGGAGGCACACGCGCGTGGGATTTCAACCACGGAGGTTTGGGCAGAAAGAGAATCTCTGTATCTGCCGAACCGGGTGGTGACACCACAGGAAGTGGCAGAAGTAATTGCTTTCCTGGCATCCGAGGAGTCCAGCGGGGTCAGTGGTGAAGCGATTACCGTGGCCTTGGGCGGGGTACGGTAATGACCCGCGCTGAGCTGGCAAAGGATCTCACCGCGCCGATTGCAGAATTCTCCCCGGAGCAATTACGAGGAGCGTCGCGCTCACATTGAGGACTGTCGCCAGTATGCGCCGACTCCTTGTTCATAGGTGGTCTCCCACGAAATGCCTGGACGTAAGTGCTCCTCAGTGTCTCGCCATTTACTGAGAGTCAATTGCGCCCGACTGCTCGACTTGGCCCTATTTCTCGGGCAAGCTGTAGGTGACATTCCCGTTCTCGTCCAGGAATTCGAGCCTGGGCGTGCCGTCAGGAGCGACCGCCAGCATGATTCGCGGCGTGCCCTTGATGTCCCGCATCTGCAGCAACGTCGTATTATCGCGCCACTTGCCCAAGAATAGTCGACGTGTTGTGATTTCGTTGTTGTCGCGGATTTCTTGAAGTGCGGCTTCCCGCAGTGCGACATCAGAGATCGTGTCGGCGGCCTGATATTGGGCCATCATGACGTCGCTGGGAATGTTGGGTTGCTGCCATAGCTGAAGGCCGCTTTCGTAGGTTCCCGAGTCGCCTTCGAGATATCTGAAACCGATCGTTTGATCGTTTCGGACCTTATCGAACGTCAGCGATCCGAAGTGCCCGATATCGCCGTTCTCTCCAAACACCAGACCGCCCATTTCGTCCCCAAGATGATTAAAGAAGATCATTCCGGGTGGGCGCGGAAAAGATCGAACGATCGTGTCTCCATTGACGATTCCAGGATGCTGGCGCGCCTTGTTGGATATGACCATTCTGAGTGTGCCGTCCGCTTCAACGATGTTGATGCGTTCGACGTCGATCTCCTCGAATTCCGGGCGGGTGTCTCTTTCCGAAAACCCTGAAAGGACAAAGACTGCGAAAGCAGCCGTAGTTAGAGCAGCATAGAGCTTCAGTAAGCGCACGTCTCTTTCCAGTTTCGTCTGCATCACTCCTCCCCTTTTTTTTCGATACGCTGACGATTGCAGTTGGCGCGACACGTCCACGTCAACCGCTCGGAGCTTTCGCACGAGCAAGTATCTCATCCAGTTCCAACACAAAGCGATCAACGTCCGCCTGAGTCACAACCAGCGGTGGTTTGATTTTGATGACGTTGTTCGACGGGCCATCCGTTCCGGTCAGAATCCTTTGTTCCCGTAGTGCGTCGACAACGCGGCCAGCCAGTTCCTTCGCGGGTGTGACTCCATCAGCTTCCACCAGATCGATCCCCAGGAACAGTCCGAGTCCACGTACGTCGCCAATACATTCGAATTTGTTCTCAAGTTCGCGTAACGCATCCAGACAATAGGATCCGGTTGTCCGGGCGTGCTCCTGAAGTCCTTCGTCTTCGATCACGTCGAGAACCGCCTGACCAATGGCGCAGGAAACCGGGTTGCCCCCGAATGTAGAGAAGAACTCCATTCCGGTGTCTTCGAGAGATTGGGAGATCTCTCGCGTACAGACGACGGCCCCCAATGGATGTCCATTACCAATCGGCTTACCCATGACGACGATGTCCGGAATGACGTCGTAGGTCTCGAAGGCCCAGAAGTGGGAACCGACCCGCCCGAACCCTACCTGGACCTCATCCAGGATGCATACGCCACCCGCGTCTCGAACGTGTTTGAATACGGTTTCGAAGTAGCCGGGTGGCGGAATGATCTGGCCGCCGCAGGAGGGAAGAGTCTCGGCCAGGAAAGCACCAACGGGACGTCCCAGCTTTTTGATGCGAGCGCCCACATCCTCACCATAGGCGACCCCTGTTTCCATGGTTTGGCCCTTGTGCGCACCACGAAAGGCATCCGGCATCGGAATGACATGCACCCACGGTTCTGATTTCCCGGTACCACCGGGTCCCAGGAACTTGTAGGGGCTGACCTCGGTGAGCCTGCGCGTGTGCCCGTGGTACGCGTTTTCGACAATCAGGATGTCCTCGTGCCCTGTGTGTGCGTACGCCAGACGCAGGGCCAGTTCGTTGGCCTCGGTTCCGGAGTTAACGAGGAAGACGGTGTCGAGAGATGCCGGCAATCGAGAAGCCAGCCTTTCCGCGTACGCTACGTGGGCCTCAGTGAGGTACCGGGTATTCGTGTTTAACCGGGCCATCTGCTCCTGGCCTGCGCGGACGACATGGGGATGGCAATGCCCCACGTGGCAGACGTTGTTGTACAGGTCAAGGAAGGTCCGGCCTCGCTCGTCGATGAGGTACGATCGCCGCCCCCGGATGAACTTGACCGGGTTGCTGAAACTGATCGACTGCGCCGCAGAAATAATTTCGCGGCGGCGAGTCAGGAGCTCGCGGGCGGCTCCCCCTCTGTCCGGATAGGGACGAACGTCTATCAGACTGGCCAGCCGATCGGCGACTTCGGTCGGGTCGCTGTCGCCGTAGCGCTCCAGAAATGCCCAGCCTCGCTCCTCTGTTACAAACAAGGCAGCGCGCTCGGGCTCGATTTGTCTGTTTCGGGCACAGTGTAGAACGCACATTTCCAGACGCCCGCAGATGAGCGGGTACAGAAGCTCGACTTCCGTAGGCGAGAGTGGACGAATGGCGTTGTAGCCGGCAACGATCAGGATAGCCAGATCGCAGATCAGCGGATTGTGCAGCACGTCAGTGAAATCAAGGATTCCACTCAGCTGACCATCCAAGACGAGCAGGTTCTCACCGTTAAGGTCGCCATGGATGAGACCAGTGGGCACCGTCGCCAGGTCCTGCCTGGATGCGGCCCACCGCTGGGCCTGAATGGCGAGCAGTCGCCGGCGGTCATGGTCAGCGACGAGCGGCAAGTATCTCCGATACGCACATGCGCCAGCCAGATCCCAATCATGGGTTCTCCGCGCCGCCGGGAGATCGAGCGACGACAATGACTCGGCGAGGTGACCGACGTGGGTTCCGAGAGAGGTCAGCAGGTCGGCGGAGGCCGGCGCCTCGTCGCGCCACTCGCGGCCAGGAACGAACTGCAGCAAACGACCGAGTCGCGGCGAGTCCTCGCCAAGATCAAGAGCGACTACGACATCGCCGTTGGGATCGGGAACCAGGCGCGGCAAGCCAACGTCCACACCAGATTCAAATGCCGCCTCGACTGCCGCGTGCTCCAGCAGGATAGGTTCGCGACCGGGATACTCGGATTCAAGCTTCAAGACGAAATTCTGCCCATCGGCGAGCGCGATCAGATAGTTCTCACCGAAACCGCCCAGGCGACGGGCCGATCCGCGATATCCGTATGCTGCTTCGACGGCGTCCGAGATTT
>JBDHMQ010000126.1:0-10678 GCA_039656095.1 Gemmatimonadota bacterium
TGCACGCCTGAGACCCCTGATTCTCACGAGGAGTCGCTGATGCCGCAGATGACGTTCGTCCTGAACGGCGAGCCGATGACGGCCACCTACGAGGAGGGAATGACCTTTCTCGAGGTGTTGCGTGACGTATGCGGCGTCACCTCTCCGAAAGACGGTTGTGCCCCCCAGGGCTTCTGCGGCTGTTGCACCGTGCTCATCGACGGCCGGGCAGCCCTTTCCTGCCTGCGAAAGCCCGAAACGGTAGCAGACAAGACCGTTACCACGCTTGAGGGCGTTTCAGCTGAAACGCGCGATTTGCTGTCAAAGGCCTTCGTTCGCGAGGGTGGCCTGCAGTGCGGTTTCTGTACGCCGGGAATCGTTGTGCGAGCGGCGTCGATGCTTGAGCACGGGAAGGCCGGAAGCCGGGACGACATCGAGAAAGGTCTCTCGGGACACCTGTGCAGGTGCACCGGCTACACACGAATTGTGGACGCGATCCAGACTGCCAGCGAGGTGTGGGAAACGGGCGAGTGGCCGGAGGGCGACGGTCCCCGAAACCCACTGTTCTTTGGTGAGCAATTCGGGCTCAAGCGCGCGACGGATGCAAAGCCCGACGGCATCGGTGACTCCAGCCCACGGTATCGCGGCGAAGACCACGCCATGGGGGAGAAGCCGTACGTGGCGGATATGTCGGTCCCGGAAATGCTCCACGGCGCGGTTGTACTGAGCGCACACCCGAGAGCTCGAATCCTCGGACTCGAGCCATCCGCAGCCGCTGCCGAACCGGGTGTGGTACGCGTAGTGACCGCAGCTGACCTACCGGGCGCGAAGCGGGTCGGCCTGATCCGCACGGACTGGCCGGTGTTCGTCGGACCCGGCGACACGACACGGTGTGTTGGCGATGTCCTGGCCATCGTGCTGGCGGATACGCAGTACCGGGCGCGGCTGGCTGCCGAGGTGCTCGGAGCGGGCATCGAATACGAAGTCATGGAGCCGGTGACGGATCCCGTCGCGGCCCTCGAGCCGGACTCAGCTCCTATTCACGAAGGCGGCAACCTGCTCGACACGTGCGCGTTCGCGCGTGGCGATGTCGACGCGGCCCTCGCCTCGGCGGCACACGTCGTACAGGAGACCTTCGTCACACAGCGCATCGAGCATGCGTTTCTTGAGCCCGAAGCGTGTCTCGCAGTGCCGGTTAAGACAGCAGGCAACGGTTCAGGACCGTCGCTCAAAATCTACACACAGGGTCAGGGCGTTCACGAAGATCAAGCCCAGATCGCGAGCGTCCTCGGCGTCGATATTGAGGACCTGGATGTAGAGTTGGTCAGCAACGGCGGGGCGTTTGGCGGCAAGGAAGACCTTTCCATCCAGGCACACACTGCGCTTGCCGCAATGCTCACGGGACGGCCTGTACGGACAGTTCTCACCCGCGAACAGTCGCTTCTCATGCATCCCAAGCGGCACCCGATAACCCTGCACTACACGGTGGGGGCCGATGCCGAGGGACACCTCACCGCCGTGCAAGCCCGGATCATCGGAGATACGGGCGCTTACGCCTCTGTGGGCATGAAGGTACTCGAACGAGCAGCCGGCCATTCCTGTGGGCCGTATCGTGTCCCGGCACTCGATATCGACGCGAAAACGGTCTACACGAACAATCCGCCATGCGGTGCGATGCGGGGCTTCGGTGCGAACCAGGCATCGTTCGGGATGGAGGTCCTGATGGACATGCTGGCTGAGAAAGTCGGCATCGATGGCTATGACATCCGCGAGCGAAACATCCTGGAGTCGGGCGACCAATTCGCCACCGGGCAGCGCATGACCGGTAGCTGCGGCATTCGGCCGACGCTCGAAGCCGTGCGGGACATCTACAAGTCTTCGACCCACGTCGGCATCGGATGCGGAATCAAGAACACCGGCATCGGCAACGGCATGGACGACACCGGACGGATGTTGATTCGCGTGCTTGAGGGCGGCCAGATTGAAATCCTGACGGGATACACGGAGATGGGTCAGGGTATGAACACGATCCTGCAGCAGGTCGTGACCGAAGAAACCGGGCTCGATCCGTCAATCATGACGGTGCGGACGGCGGCCGACCCGCGTGTATTGTGTGGCATGACGACCGCTTCCCGGGCAACGGCCCTGCTCACTGCTGCCGGGCAGATCGCTGCCATGAAACTGGTGGCGGATCTCGAGTCCGCTGAACTGGATGAACTTGCAGGCCGCGAGTACCACGGCGAGTTCGTGTGCGACTTCACCACCAAACCGGACGCCCAGACGGATAACCCGATCACACACATGACGTTCAGCTACGCCACGCAGGTTGTGATTCTCAACGACGAAGGTCGCCTCGACCGGGTTATCGCGGCGCACGATGTAGGGCGTGCCATCAATCCCCTTCAGTGTGCCGGTCAAATCGAGGGTGCCGTGCACATGGGCCTGGGTTATGCGCTGTCCGAAGATTTCCCGTGTACGGATGGACACCCCGACTCACTGGACGAAGTGGGCGGGTACGGGTCGAAAGGCGTCGGCGAGATCGGCCTTGTGCCGACGGCCGGTGCGGTGGCCGGTGCTTTGTATGCATTTGATGGCATCCGCCGGTTTACGCTCCCGATGATCGGTGCGCCCGCGGCCGCGCCATCCGTTCCGAAGTCCCGCCGCGTGGCGAGCTGACGCAATCATGGCAGAGCTTCAGCCCATCCCGTTTGCCGACCTGCTGGGGCGTATCCAGCGTGAAGTAGAGACGAGTCAGGCGATCTTCGACCTGCCGGTCCGCAAGTGGCACGTGCCCGACCCGGAACTGGATTTCTCCGCGCTGCATTTCGGTCGGCCCGCGTCCACCCCGGTAGGACCTGCTGCCGGTCCACACACTCAACTTGCTCAGAATATTGTGCTGGCGTGGCTCGCAGGCAGTCGGATCATCGAGCTGAAGACCGTCCAGGTGAACGATCGTCTCGAGATCCCGCGACCGTGTATCAACGTTCCAAACATTGGATACAACGTGGAGTGGTCGCAGGAGCTTCTCGTGCGCGAGTCGCTCATGGAGTACGCCAAGGCGGCGTACCTGATCGAAGTTCTGAAAGCGACGCGGGCGTTCGGCATCTTTCCTACCGATCACGGCCTGGACACCGTCTTCGACATCAGCGTCGGGTACGACCTGGAGGGCATCCGAGGCGAAAAGGTCACCGGGTTCATCCGTGGGATGAAGGAACCCGCTGAGCTATTCGATGAACTGCGCCGAGAGCTACCGGCTGAGCTGGCGGAGTTTCGTGACCTGGACCTGCCCCCGTTCATCTCTGATTGCGTGACCCTGTCGACATTTCACGGCTGCCCATCAGACCAGATTGAGGGCATGTCCCGCTACCTGCTGGAAGACCTCGGGCTGCACACGATCATCAAGCTGAACCCGACACTACTCGGTTTCGACCGCGTTCGGGAGTTGCTCGTGGATGAGCTTGGCTACACGAACCTCTCCTTGCAGCGCGAGGCATTCGATGTAGACCTGCAGTACGAAGACGGGCTGGAAATTCTTCGACGCCTGCGCCCCGTGGCAGAAAACGTCGGCTCGATGATCGGGGCCAAGTTCTCGAACACGCTTGTCGTCGCGAACGACCCCGAAATGTTTCCGACACAGGCCGACCCCTACATGTATGTGTCGGGTCCGCCTCTGCATGTGATCTCGATGAACCTCATGCAGCGGTTCCGGGAAGATCTCGGCTTCGAGTTTCCCGTGTCGTTTTCGGCCGGCATTGATGTGAAGAACTTCTCGTCGGCGGTGGCCTGCGGGATGGTGCCGGTCACGACGTGCACGGATTTGCTGCGAAACGGTGGATTTGGACGATTGCCCGGCTACCTGCGGGCACTCGGCAACGAGATGAAAAAGGTGAGTGCCACGACTCGCGCCGATTATGTGCTCGATGTGTACGGCCACCGGGACGAAGCCCTGGCCGCGGCGGACGAACTCGGGCTCGAGGGAGCGGCGCGCACGCTCCACGCCAGCCGTGTCGCGGGCCGCCTGAACGGCCGTGAGATCGTTCCAACGCTCGCGACGAACCGGCGCTACCATGCCGAGTCCAACACCAAGACACCGAAGCAGATCGACAGTACGCTCGCCCTGTATGACTGCATCAATTGCGACTTCGCCTACGAAACGGCCGCCATAAACACGCCAACACGGCGACTTCAGATTGACACCGGCGGGATTCGTGACCTCGGCGCCGGGAGTGGCTTTACGATAGAGACCGAGCACCAGCTCGCGGTGTTCGAAGGCGCGTGCAACGAATGCTCCAACTGTGAGATGTACTGTCCGGAGCACGGCGCTCCGTTCCTCCTCAAAGAGCAGGTATTCCTCAGCGAAGAAGCGTTTGATGCGGATGTGCGCGACGGATTCTATCTTACCGGGGATACGCTTCATTGCCGCATTGGTGGGCGAACGACGGTGCTGCAACGTCCAGTCGGGAGCGACACGGCCGTGCTGGTCGCAGACGGCGTCGAGCTCGACATAGACTGGGCGAGTCTCGTGGTCATTGGTACACGAGTGGCGGATGGCGATTCGATCGAGTTCGATATGGCGGACCTCTGGCGCATGAAGACCGTGTGGGATTCCGTGTTCTCGGCTGCTTCTCCGAATCCGGTCCAACCGGCCGGCGGGCCCGGATCGTGACGCTCCGGCCATGACGGCGCGAAAGCGATTTACGAACCTCCGGATTCCGGACGGTGGCGACAGCACGCTTCCGTGCGAGATTGTTGTGGTGGATGGGCGGATCCTGGACGTGCCCCCACCCGGTTCAGCGCCTGCCGAATCCGACGAGCTGACGATCGACTTCGGCGATCGACTGGTTCTTCCGGGCGTGATAGACGGTCACGTGCATTTCGACGATCCCGGTTTCACGCAACGCGAAAACTTTGAGACCGGCACGCGGGCCGCTGCGGCAGGAGGCGTCAGTTGCATCGTGGACATGCCCTGCACGTCATTGCCGCCCGTTACGTCCCGCGCGAATCTGCTTACAAAGCTGGCCGTAATCGAACCGAAGGCGCACGTGGACTTCATGCTGTGGGGCGGCGTGTCGGGTAACGCGCTCGAAGATCCGGACTGGCGACAGAACCTCGAAGATATTGCACAGGAAGGCGTCGGGTCGATCAAGGTGTACATGCTTTCGGGTATGGACACGTTCCGCGACCTGAACCGGAGCCAACTTGAGATGGTGCTGCGGGAGACTGCACGGCTGGCCATTCCGGTAGGCGTGCACGCCGAGGATCGGGACATGGTGCATGCCACTACAGCACGGTTGCGAGAGGAATGCCACACAGGTCCGCTCGATTACGCTGCTTCCCGTCCTCCGGAGGCGGAAATATCGGCCGTCCGCACGATGTGCGAGCTGGCAATAGAGACGGGCGCCCGCGTTCACATCGTTCACCTGGCCAGCGGTCATGCGCTGGACCTCGTCACCGAATTTCGAAGAAACGGTGCAGCAGTGAGTGCCGAGACCTGCCCCCAGTACCTAGCGTTTACGGCCACGGACCTGGAAACCCAGGGTTCACTTCTGAAGACAGCACCTGTCGTAAAGTCAGCGGCGGACCGACAGCGCCTGTGGGAGGGACTCACCGCAGGAGAACTGGCCTACATCGCGACGGACCATGCGGCTGGTGTCTGGCCGGACGAGAAGAACACGGGTTCGATCTGGACCGACTATGGAGGCGTGCCGCTCGTCGAGCTTTCGCTTCCGTACCTGTATTCGGAAGGTGTGCGAGCGGGTCGCATCACGCTCGAGCGCCTCACGGAAATCACGGCCTCAGAGCCGGCGCGGTTTTTCGGCGTCGAGCAACGTAAAGGCAGGATTGCTCCGGGATTCGACGCAGACCTGGTCGTGTTGAATGCAGACGAAACGTGGACCGTGCGAGCAGTCAATTTGCACAACCTGAATCGATACAGCCCGTTCGAAGGCCACAGCTTTACCGGGCGGGTGCAGGCCACGTACGTGCGTGGAGAGCCTGTGTTTGTGCGCAGAGACGATGGCTCTGAAATGTTCGGTGCTGCGGGATTTGGGCGCCGCGTGCGTCGGGAGACCCCGGTTTCATGACAACGATCCTCGGAAACGGCGTTGTTGTGACGGGCGGCGAAAATCCCAAGGTCATCATGGACGGAGCCGTCGCGTGGCAAGGTGACCGGCTCGTCGCAGTCGGGCCCGAAACGGAGCTGCGTGCCGATCTGCCGGATGCCCGGTTCATCGATGCCCGACAGGGCACGATATGTCCCGGCCTGGTGAACATTCACCACCACTTCTATTCGGCGCTTGCACGAGGACTGGATCCCCGGACGCCGATGGTGAATTTCGGCGAGATCCTTGATCGGCTGTGGTGGCGTCTTGACCGTGCGCTCGATGCGGAAACAGTGTCTCTGTCAGCGCGCTTGAGCACGGCGGAATGCGTGCGTTGGGGATGCACGACGGTGTTCGATCACCACGCATCGCCTTCGTGTATTGACGGAAGTCTCGACCTCATCGCGGGAGCCGCAGAGGAAGCCGGAATCTCAGCAGTCCTTTGCTATGAAGTTACGGACCGAAACGGCCCTGAAGGTGCCCGCGCCGGCATCGAGGAAAACCTGCGGTTTCTGCGCGAACGTGCGGAAGACAGCAGGATCCGCGGTGTTTTCGGCCTGCACGCCAGTTTTACGCTGGGCGACGAGACGATGGCAGCCATCGCCCGCGAACGACCCTCAGGTGCCGGGTGCCACATTCACGTGGCGGAAGACCCGATGGATGTGGAGTCCTCGATGGCGGCGTTTGGTCGCCGACCGATCGAGCGACTGCAGAACTTCGGACTGCTCGACGAACGGGCGCTGCTGGCGCACGCCATCCACCTCGAAGCGGACGAGTACGAACAGATCGCGGCTGCCGGAGCGACGATCATTCACAATCCTGAATCCAACGCCAACAATTCTGTGGGCCGGCTCGATGTCCCGCGTGTATCAGGTTTCGGGTGTCGCATTGGACTCGGTACGGATGGTATGTCTTCCGCCGTGCTGCGGGCGCTTCGTTTCGCCTTTCTTATGCAACGTGGCGCGAGCGGCGACCCGACGACCGGATTCGAGCATATCCCGAGGCTTCTTCAGGCAAACGTGGACGTCGCACGGACGTTTCTGGACGAACCGCTGCTTGGTGAGCTCGCCGTCGGGGCGCCTGCGGATGTCATCGTTCTGGACTCGACCCCGCCCACGACGCTTTCGATGGACAACACGTTTGGCCACCTGATCTACGGGATCAGCGAATCTCCTGTCAGGCACACCGTTGCGCGTGGCCGTGTTGTATTGCAGGACTTTGAGCATACGACCATGAACCCGCGGGATATCGCGGCCGCTGCACGCTCTGTGGCGCCGGATCTGTGGGAGAGATTTTACGCCCTCAAATGGGGCACCCCTTACCTCGGAGACAGGGCGTGACCGATACCGCTCAGCAGAATCGACAACGGGCGATCGAACGGTGCCGCGAGCGCGGCATCGTGATCCCCACGTTTGCGCAAATGCGCGATCCGAGCGTTGTCGCACCGGAAATCGTGGAAGCGATTCGTGGTGTGGACATGCAGGCACCGGATCCGCTCAACCTGTTTCGCATCACATGGCACAACGACCCGGAATCGGGCGGATTCGGCGATGTGAACTACGTCGAACTTCCACCCGAGTTGACTGGCGTTGATGCCAGGATCATCGGTCTCATCGGCAAGCATTTTCCGACCGGAGCCCACAAGGTGGGAGCCGCATTCGGATGTCTCGTGCCTCGGCTGGTCGGTGGTGAATTCGACCCGACCCGCCACCGGGCCGTGTGGCCCTCGACTGGCAATTACTGCCGGGGCGGCGCATTCGACAGCGCCCTGCTCGGGTGCACGGCCGTCGCGATTCTGCCCGAGGAGATGAGCAGTGAGCGGTTTGAGTGGCTGGAGAGCATCGGGGCCGAGATCATTCGGACACCGGGTGGTGAGAGCAACGTCAAGGAAATCTTTGACGCTTGCCACGAACTCCGTCATTCCGACCCGGACGCCGTGATCTTCAACCAGTTTGAGGAATTCGGTAACTACCTGTGGCACCATTGGGTGACCGGTCCGGCAGCCGAGTCGGTGTTTGAATCAATCCGACGGCCTGGCGACCGGGTCGCCGCCTGGGTCGGGGCTACGGGATCGGCCGGCACGCTGGCGGCGGGAGACTATCTGAAGTCTCGCTTTCCCGGGAGCCGGATCACGGCTGCGGAGGCCCTGCAATGTCCTACCCTGTTGATGGCGGGCTTCGGCTACCATCGCATCGAGGGAATCGGAGATAAGCACGTTCCGTGGATCCACAATGTCCGCAACACGGACGTTGTGACGGCAATCGACGATGAAGCCACCCTCCGGCTGTTGCGGTTATTCAACGACCCGGCAGGACGAGGTACGTTGGAGCGACGTGGCGTGTCTGCGCAGGCCATCAACCATCTTCCGCTGCTCGGAATCTCAAGCATCTGCAACCTGCTGGCCGCGATCAAGACGGCCCGCTACTACGAACTCGGTTCCGGCGACGTACTGATGACCTCGTTCACAGACTCCGTGGACATGTACCGTTCCCGTCTCGCAGAACTCGAGGTGGAGGCCGGGCCGTACACAGAGACGCATGCTGAAGTCGACTACGAGCGATTCCTACTCGGTGCGTCCACAGATCACCTGCGCGAGCTCACCTATGTTGACCGCAAGGCGGTCCACAATCTGAAGTACTTCACGTGGGTCGAGCAGCAGGGCAAAACGGTGGAAGAGTTGAACGCCCAGTGGAACCCGGCGTATTGGCAGGAGCATGCGGCGCAGGTCACCGCGTGGGACGACGCAATCAAATCATTCAATCGAGATACAGGGAACTGAACCGAACATGACAGCGGATGGCGCAGCGGTCCTGGAGGCCGCCAGAAAATATGAAACCGAGATCGTCAGTTTCCTCAGGGAGATGATCGCGATTCAATCCGAGAGCCTGCACGAGGGCGAGCGATGCAAGCGGATTCAACGGGAGTATGAAGCACTCGGCTTCGAAGAGGTGTTCATTGATCGACTCGGGAACGTAATCGCCCGAATCGGAAACGGCCCCCTGAAGATCCTCATCGACGGCCACATCGACTGTGTCGGAGTGGGTGACCCCGATGCGTGGGACTACGATCCGTTCGAGGGCAAGCTGGAGGACGGCAAAGTGTGGGGCCGTGGCGCGGTGGACGAACTTCCCGTGGTCGCATGCGCCGCGTATGGGATGAAGATGCTGATGGAGCGCGGTGTGCCGGATGACGTGACGATCTATCTGTCGGCCACCGTGATGGAGGAGGACTGCGACGGGTATTGCCTGCTCCACCTGATTGAGCGGCGAGCCCACCGACATGGGCGTATACCGGGGCCAGCGGGGTCGGGTAGAAGCGGTCATCACGGCGCGCGGCGTGTCGGCACACGCTGCCCATCCGGACAAGGGTGTGAACGCGCTGTACAAGCTCGCCCCGATTCTCCAGGACATCGAGGCATTGAACGACCGGCTTCCAAGCGACGAGTTTCTAGGAAAAGGCACGGTCGTGGCGTCCCTCATCGAGTGCGATTCTGCTTCGCTGAATGCGGTTCCAGCAGCCGCGCGCCTGTACATCGACCGACGGCTCACAGCCGGCGAGAAACCGGAAGAAGCCCTGGCAGTGATCGCCGCGCTTCCAAGCATCGGCGACTGCGAAGTGAAAATGCTCGAGTACGACGAAATCAGCTGGCGCGGAGAACGCGCACACCAGGACAAGTTCTATCCGGCGTGGGTGCTGGACGAGGATCATGCGCTGGTGCACGGCGTGGCCGAAGCCGTGGAACGTGTAACCGGCGAGGCGCCCCGGATTTCGAGCTGGGGCTTTTCAACCAACGGCGTGGCAACGGCGGGCCGGCACGGAATCCCGTCCGTGGGCTTCGCGCCTGGAATAGAAGAACTGTCCCATACGACGGGTGAGTGGGTGTCTGTGGAAGACCTGGTGAAGTCGGCGGCCGTATACAGCATCATCCCGGAAATTCTGGCTGCGCGAAAGGACGAACTTACGTGACGACCGACCTGAAAGGCCGCGATTTTTTGTCCACTCAGGACTGGAGTGTAGCAGAGCTGGAGACGCTGTTTACGCTGGCCGCAGAGCTCAAGCAGGCCAAGAAGGAAGGTCGGTACGAACGGCTTCTCGACCTGAAGACGCTGTACATGATTTTCTTCGACTCTTCGACCCGAACCCGGAATTCGTTCGAGACGGGCATGACGCAGCTCGGCGGACACGCGATTTATCTGTCGCCGGACAAGATGCAGATCAGCCACGGCGAAAATGCGAAGGACACGGCGAACGTTCTGTCCCGGTATGGCGAGGCGATCGCCATCCGGCACTGCTGCTACGGTGAGGGTAACGCCTACTTGAACGAACTCGCGGAGCACGCAGACGTCCCGGTTCTCAGCATGCAGTGTGACGTGTACCATCCCTGCCAGATCCTCGCCGACTATCTGACGATTCGTGAGCAATTCGGGAAGACTCGCGGTCTCAAACTGGGTGTAGCGTGGACCAGCGCTCCCAATTACGTGCGTCCGCTGTCCGTGCCCCAGAGCCTGATTCTCATGATGCCGCGGTTCGGAATCGACGTGACGCTGGCCTATCCGCCCGAGTTCCGTCTGATGCCGGAGATTGAGGAGCAGGCCCGC
>JBDHMQ010000127.1:0-5334 GCA_039656095.1 Gemmatimonadota bacterium
CGACCGTTCCTTGTTCACGGCCTTCAGAACGAACATTCCAAAACCGCCCCAGACGAACGCCAGGACGACGATCATCGTAATGATTCCCGTAGTAGTCATGGTCTTCTCTCGTATTTAGTTCCAGACAGCGTCCGACTCCTGAAATCTACCTACCTCCCGACTCGCCTGCTAACGGCGCGAATTGCGCCGTGAAGTGCCTCAAGAACGGCGGCTCGTACGTAATCTCGTAACCCTGCATCGACTCCCGATTCTCATACACGTTGATGATAGCCTCCACGGCGTAGTCGATGTGGCTCTGCGTGTACACGCGACGTGGAATTGCGAGCCTGACGAGTTCACTGCGGGCCGGAATGTGCTCCCCGGTCTCCAGGTCGATAGAGCCGAACATCACGCTTCCAATTTCGACAGCCCGTATGCCCGCCTCCCGGTACAATTCGACGGTGAGGGAGATGCCCGGAAATTCCAGCGGCGGAATGTGCGGACACATGGCGGCCGCATCGATATAGATCGCGTGACCTCCGGGCGGCTGCACGATCGGGACACCGGCCTCCGAAATATGGTCGCCGAGGTATGCAGTCGACGAAATGCGATACTTCTGATAATCCGGCTCAAGAGCCTCATAGAGTCCGATCGCTACTGCATCGAGATCGCGTCCTGCCAGGCCGCCGTATGTGGGGAAGCCCTCGGTGAGGATCAGCAGATCCCTCTCCTTCGCCGCAAGCGCCTCGTCGTTTGAAGCGAGAAAACCGCCGATGTTCGCCATGCCGTCCTTCTTGGCCGACATCGTGGCGCCATCCGCGTAGGAAAACATCTCGCGAGCGATATCGATCAACGGTGTGTCTTCGTAGCCTGCTTCTCGTAGCTGGATGAAGTATGCGTTCTCCGCGAAACGGCAGGCGTCCAGATAAAACGGCACGTCATGCCGTCGGCACAGTTCCGAGGCGCTCCTGATGTTGGCCATAGAGACAGGTTGGCCGCCGCCAGAGTTATTGGTGACCGTGATCATCGCGAGAGGTATGCGGATCGTTTCGTCCGCGAGAATGCTCTCCAGCGCCTCCAGGTCGATATTGCCCTTGAACGGTCCGGGACTGGCCAGGTCTGCGGATTCGGTACACGGTAGATCAAGCGCGGTGGCACCCACGAATTCGATATTGGCGCGCGTTGTATCGAAGTGCGTGTTGTTCGGGATGACATCGCCCGGCTGGCAAATGGATGTGAACAGAATCCGCTCGGCTGCCCGTCCCTGGTGTGTTGGGATTACATGCTCGAGCCCGGTGATGTCACGGACGGCATCGCGGAAGCGGAAGTAGCTGTCGCTTCCGGCATACGACTCGTCGCCACGCATGATTCCGGCCCACTGAGCGGCGCTCATGGCCCCGGTTCCGCTATCAGTCAAGAAGTCCAGCAATACCGCATTGGCATCCAATAGAAAGACGTTATAGCCGGCAGCGCAGATCATCTCCTCGCGTTCAGCAGCGGTCGTCATTCGGATCGGCTCAACGCTCTTGATCCGGAACGGCTCGATGACGGTGCTGATCTTTCGTGGGTTACGCATGGGCCTGGAGCCCCAGCTCATCGGTAATGCTTCGCATGGCCTCGATCACAAAGTCGATGTGTTCTGTAGGTTCTTCGCCCAGCGCTTCCTGGGCTTCTCGGATGTCTTCGCGGCTCACGGCAGCGGCAAAACGTTTGTCCTTGAGTTTCTTCTTTACTGATTTAGCCCGCAGGTCCGTGATACCGGTCGGGCGGATCAGGGCAGAAGCCATGATGAATCCGGCCAGTTCATCCACTGCACGCAGGGTCTTCGCGAGTGGAGTCGTGGCCGGCACGTTCGTGTAGTCCGCGTGAGCCATGACGGCATCGAGGAGCTCATCGGGCCACCCGCGGTCGCGAAGCATGGCCACCCCCGTTGACGGGTGCTCCTCGGTCGGGCTGTGTGCGTCGTTCGGCCACCGCTCATAGTCGAAGTCGTGAATCAGTCCTGTGATACCCCATAGTTCGATGTCGTCACCGTATTTTTTCGCGTAGGCTCGCATCGCTGCTTCGACCGCATACATATGCTTCCTGAGGCTGGCACTCCCGGTGTACTCGTGCATCAAGTCGAGCGCTTCAGCCCGTGTTGGAACGTCCGCCATCCTTACCTCCGTTGGGAGCCTCGGTCTGTATGACCCAGCAACGCTGCACGCTGCACGCTATCCTTGCCGAACCGCTCGCGCAGTCTATCGACTGCTTCGGCTACCCGCCGGTCGGTCGGCACTTCCGCTGAATCGAACATACCCAGTTGCGGCTCCTGCCTGACATCGAAACTCGACAGGGTGACGCCGATCAGGCGAATCGGCACGCCCTTACGATCTGCCTTACGAAATAAATCGCGGGCAACGGGCCAGATCTCTTCTACCGTGTCAACAGGATTCTCAACGGAACACTGTCGCGTAACCGTTTCAAATCCCTCGAATCGAAGCTTGACAGTCAACGTGGATCCCGCGAGCTGCTTCTTTCGACAGGCAGCGATCACGTCGTCACACAACCTGAGGAGCGTGCGATCGACCTCCTCGCGGTCCGATACGTCTCGATCAAACGTAGTCTCTTTGCCCAACGATTTTCGCTTGCGGCCGGTGTCCACCTTTCGGGGGTCAATGCCCCGACTCAGGTGGTGGAACCGACCACCCAACGCCTTTCCGAACCGCCGCTCAAGAACGCCAGAATCGAGTGCCGCCACGTCGCCGATCGTAACGCAACCCAGGCTTCGCAGTCGGGCCAGAGTCTTCGGGCCGGCCCCCCAAAGACGTCGAATCGGCAGTGGAGCGAGGAAGTCAGCTTCCGAGCCCGGCGGTACGACCACCAGGCCATCTGGTTTCTCAAGATCGCTAGCGATCTTCGCGACATATTTTGAAGCGGCGCAGCCCACCGATGCAGTAAGCCGGGTGGCGTCCCGAACCGCGGTCTTCAGCCGGCGGGCCACCTCGGGTCCGGTTCCGAACAGGCGCCGACTTGCGGTGACGTCCAGGAACGCCTCGTCGATCCCCAGCGGCTCGATCGCGTCGGTGAACTGAGCGAAAACCTCAAACGCGTCTCGTGACACCTCGGCGTACAGCTTGATCCGCGGTCGCAGATATACAGCGTGCGGACATCTCCGCCATGCAACAGATATTGGCATTGCGGATCCGACACCGTGCTTCCTGGCCTCGTAATTCGCCGTCGCAACGACACCCCGGCCCTCGCCACCCTTCGGATCAGACCCAATGACGACGGGCCTTCCCTTGAGTGACGGATCCTCACGTTCCTCCACGGCCGCGAAGAATGCGTCCATGTCGACATGGAGAATCGAGCGTGGGGAAGAGGCTGTCGGAATCATGCCCCAAATCTAGCCCCAATGCGAAAGGCCCGCGACGGATCGCGGGCCTTTCCCAACCTCAACCATCTACCCTGCGTTGTTCTAGAACAGGTAGCGTATTCCCACCTGCGCGCGCCGGGTGTCACCCAAGCCACTGCGGATCGTACCGTCGAAATTGAACAGCAGTCCACCCTGTGCCGTGTCGAGGAAATTGTCGGTGTTCAACAGATTGAACACTTCAAAAATCGGCTCGATAGCACTTCTGCCCTGGCCCATGTTGAACACCTTCGACAGACGGATATCCCAGGTAAAGATCTCGTTCTCTCGCCGCAGCGTATTGCGCTCAAGTACCGAGCCGTCTGCGCAGATACGATCGCCTGGCGAACCGGCACGCCCGCCAGCTATGCAGTTCTCCGAAACGGGAGATGCAGACGCATACCGGATGATGTTGTTGAAGCTGACATCGTTCGGCAGATGGAACAGGAAGTAGCCATTCACCGAATGCCTGCGATCACGATCCGACCAGCCATACTCGGCGTCGAGATCGGTGTGGTCCGCGATGCGAATCGTAAACGGATCGCGCTCATTGTCATCATCGGACTTGTCACGAGCGATCGTCCAGTTGGCTTCAAAGGTCAGCAGGTCGTTAAACGCGTTCTGGCCCTTGAGTCCAATCGTGACCGCGCTGTAGCGCGAGCGTGCCGTGCTCTCCGTCGTCGTCAGCGCCAGGATGCCTCCGCCGCCTGAATGTGTGCCGAATCCAAACGGCTCCCCAAGCTCGGGTGCATTCCTGTTTGCAAACCGGAACAGGTTATCCGTTCGCGCGTGCTGAACGGAGATTTCGATCGCAACGTCGTCACTCAGCTTGTTCTCAAATCCTGCACTGAATGACCAGGTCCTGGGCAGTTGAAGATCACTGGACGCGACCTGAATGTCGGTCAGGAAGGGAGTACCCGTTGGCTGAAGAAGCTCGCCGAATTCATCCGGGATGTCTCCAAAGTTATCCCAGTTGGCTCCACTGCCGGCCAGCGTACTCTGGAATGCCCCATTCGTGACCCGGTGCTGTGCGAACACGAGCATGGGAATGCGCGAGAAATACGATCCGGCATTCAGGCGGAACACCGACTCACCATCGCCGTTCAAGTCGTACGCGAGCCCAAACCGAGGTTGCCAGTTGTTCAGATCGTCAGGGATCGTACCGTCGGATGGGAACAGCGGGTTATCAAGATACTCACCGTAGAACGTGTCGTCCGGGTCAACAAACTGGTCAGGGTGCCATGTGCCTTCCCAGCGAACGCCAAGATTCAGCGTCAAATTCTGACTCGGCTGCCACGTGTCCTGCAGGTACACGCCGATTTCTTTCACGTCGAACGACTGAAGACCGAGGTCTCCCTGCGGTGTCGGCGGGATGGCAGCCGATTGCAGGAACAGCAAGATGTCGTCTTTGTTGCCGTTCTCCACATAGTCAATGAAACCATCAACCGAGGAGAAGATGTACCGGGTGTTGGCAAACCCGACGAATTGTTGCTCCACCTTCGTCTTGTTGTACTCGACGCCGAACTTGAACAGGTGGTCGCCGCTCAGCTTCGATATGTTGTCAACCAACTGAATGCGAGTATCGAACCCAGGGTCGATCGGCAGGAAGAACGGCAAGCCGATTCGGAACCCATCCGCGAAGTCCATTGCGACATCCGGGAAGGGCTTCGAGCCACCAAATGCCGGCTGCACCGGGATGTCTCCGCCGGGGAATACCGGGCCCTCGTAAAACCTCGGACGGTCTTCGCGGGCATACTGGAACCGGAATTCATTCGACAATGTGTTCGACAGTTGCGAATTCAAGGCGCCGTTCACGGCATGCGAGAAGTCCTTCTCGATCCCGTTGGAGCTCGCACCCCAGGCGTCCACGTCGAACGTCCCGTTGATCTGTTCGGACCAAGTGTAGTTGTACTTCAACGAAGCCCGATGCTTCTCGCTCAGATTGAAATCGAGCTTGGCTATCA
>JBDHMQ010000128.1:0-5294 GCA_039656095.1 Gemmatimonadota bacterium
TGGCGTGGTCTCTCCGGTGTCGATCGATAGCGACGGTATGATCTCGGCTCCGTAGCTGAGTGCGCCTTTGTCTCGCAGGTCTTCGTACTCGACCCACGAGCTGAGCTTGCCCCATTCACGTCGCGTTTCGGACTCCATCCGCTCGCGCAGGATCTGTTCAGCGCAGTGCAGTTCCACGAATACGACGTGTCCACCCTGTGTGCGAACGGTCTCTATCGCCCGTGCGATGAAGGATGGGCACACGGTGCTTTCCGGCGCGAACGTAAACAGGAGGTTCGTGTCCGACGCGGCGGCTTCGCGAAACACGCCCAGCCAGATTTCCTCGCGCAAACGGCGAAACTCTGCCGATCCGAATTCGAATACCGGTGTGAGAAGGTCTACGGTGAGGTGGTTGTGGAACAGTTTGAATTCTGTGTTCGCCTCAAGGGCGGTGGCTACAGTCAGCTTTCCAACGCCCGGGGGGCCGTAGAGAAATACCAGGCGCATCAGTCCGATTGCTTTCGGCCAACCATTCCGAGGTGTGTGTGCCCGAACGCGGTTGGGTACTTGAGTCCATAGCCGAGCAGACGGTCTAGTCCGATGTGGGCAGTCCAGATAAGCGCGATCCCGAACGCCGCTGAAGCGGTCACGGCGCCTATGACTGCAAGCACGGCTGGTCCGGCATAGCTGTGAACCAGGTTATACGTGGTCGCTCCAAGTCTTGGTCCGCCCAGATAACCCAACATGGCCAGGTCGGGTGCGAGAATCAGCACAAAATAGAGCCACACGGGCGCACCGACAGCAAAGTAGAGCGCGGTCGATAGGGCGAATGCCGCGAGGCCTTCTGCTCGCAACCACGCTTGCGGCGCCCCTCCGATGGTCCCGTCGGAGGCCGTCATTACGCTACTCCTGCATTGCCTCGCGATGCCACATACGCGCCGAGCACGAGACCCGGAATCTGCAGCAGATTCACGCCGGCCTGGCTGGCTGCAACGCTGTATGGTTCGCTGGAGAAAACTCCGGCCAGCAGAACGATCACGGAGATCATTACTGCCACCCCGGCCGCGTGTCGGCACGGATGACTCGGGGCAAATTTGGCTGTGGCAAATCCGGCGACAATCTCCGCAATCAACGCGACCACGAGCACGGTAAGCACCAGGGCTCCCGGGTTGTCACCACCGAGACCGCTCGGAAGCACAAAGCGCACGGCACCGAGAGCTGCGAGGCCCACGACACCGAGAACGGCGACTCCTGTGAGAACTGCTGCGGCGGATCGGGTCATCATATGAGTCCTGGGACGCGACTGGCGTCCATCAGGCATCCTCGGCCAGGGATGCGTCAATCGAAGATACTAGCTCACGCGCTTTGGTGGTGAACGGTGCCCTTCGCTCCAAAGGAAAATCGGACTTCTCGGTCTTTGTAGACAAGGCCCGCCATGACGGCAACCAGTGGCCGGCATTACCTTATTCTCGATGGCGCCAGCCGGGCGCTGTGGCTCATCCGGGGACATCGATTCGTATGGCTTCTGTAAAACAGTTCTTCTCCGAACTTCGAAGGCGCCGGGTCATCCGGGCCGCAGGCATGTATGTGCTTGTCGCCTGGATGGTCATTCAGGTCGGTGAAGCCACCTTCGAAAGCATGGCGCTTCCCGACTGGGGCCTTCAACTGGTAATCGTCCTGTCGGCGCTCGGTTTTCCGATCGTACTTGTGCTGGCGTGGGCGTACGATCTCGAACCAGGCGGCGAGAAGAAGATCGTCCGCACTGAGGCGGAAGACGTGGTCGCGAGAGCTCCCGACTCGCCGCGAGAGGAAATGGGGCCGATCGGATCGATTGCCGTTCTGCCATTCGCCGATATGAGTCCCGAGGGAGACCAGGAATACTTTGCCGATGGCATAGCTGAAGAGCTACTGAACACGCTGACCAGCTGCTGCACACACCTGCGCGTTCCCGCCCGCACTTCCAGCTTTGCGTTCAAGGGCAAGGATGTGGATGCCCGCGAAATAGGGGCCCGGCTCGGTGTTGATGCCTTGATTGAGGGAAGTGTGCGGAAATCCGGTGACAGAGTCCGCATCACCGTACAGTTGATCGACGTGCGCGACGGGTACCATCTCTGGGCTCAGACTTTCGACCGCGATCTCGTGGATCTGTTCGCCGTGCAGGATGAGATCGCCCAGTGCGTGGCCGATTCTCTGGATGTATCGGTCCCCGAGGATGATAAGAAAGTGGTCGCGGGTTCAACGCCAGCAGACGTGCAGGCGTATGAATACTACCTGAGAGGAAAGCAGTACTTCCGCCACAGTCTCAAGAAGAGCCTCGGGTATGCACAAGAAATGTTCCGACGTTCGGTCGAAATAGATCCCGAATACGCACTCGCGTGGGCGGCTTTGGCAGCGACCAGCGCCCAATCGGTGCAACTATATCCGGGCGACCCATCTTCGACAGCTAACATCGAAGAAGCGGACCGGGCCAGCGCCAGGGCGCTGGAACTGGATCCGGCCCTTGCGGATGCGCACGCTGCGCGAGGTTTCGCGTTGTTCCAGATAAGGCGATTCGACGAAGCTGAGGCTGAGTTCCAGACGGCGATCGAGTTGGATCCCAAGCAGCTATCGGCACACTTCTTCTACGGGCGCTTTTGCTTCCAGGAGGGCAGAATCGAGGAGGCAGCCAGGCTATTCGCGACTGCCGCTGACATCAGGTCGGACCACGAGTCGGAATTCTTCGCGGCTCAGTCGCTCGAAGCTCTCGGACGCAGCGAGGAAGCAAGGGTGCACTACGCTGCCGGAATCGAGGCAGCGGCCCAACACATGGAACTAAATCCGGACGATTCACGCGCCGCGACTCTTCGGGCGGTTGCCTGCGGTCGGCTTGGCAACACAAAAGAAGGGTTCAAATGGGCGGAACGAGCCCTGGCCATTGATCCGTCGGACAGTGGCGTAAAATACAATCTGGCCTGTTTCTATGCGGTCGAGGGCGAGTCAGATCGGGCGATCGAGCTTCTAACACAAGCGGTGGACGCAGGAATGGGCCAACGTGGGTGGCTCGAGAACGATCCTGACTTGGATTCGTTGCGGGAAGATCCGCGGTTCATCGACTTACTGGAGAGAATCTAGGAGCGGTTTTCGAGCCAGCGATTTGTTGCTTTGAGTGTAGCGAATACGGCGGCTTCTTCGATTGAATCATCCACGGTCTCGATGCCGGACAGCGTGGTGGCATGCCTGCCGACTGACACGCCGATGACCACGACCACGAAGGAGCGGCCCAGCGACTCGAGTACAGATACGCCCTGGAGTCCAAGCCGGACGTCATCGCCCGCGGCCTGGAGCAGTGCCTCCAGTACGGCTGTGGCCGCGACCTCGATGCGACTTCGCTCGAAGTCCGGACCTTCCGCTTCACCGGTGAACCTCTCTTCACCGCGAGCCAACTCAACCCGGCACGAAAACTCGCGCCCGGCCTGTCGTTTTGTCTGGACGCCCATGAGTTCCGTGCGGGGCGCACCTGTCTCGTCAGGTAGGACCGCAGCGGCCTCGGCAGCAGCTCCTGCCGCCTGGCTGAAGGTCTCAGGCGTCGGCGAAATTTCGGGCTGCCTTGTGCGGGCTACGGAGATCTTTCGATGGTCGATCTGAAGGCCGAACTCTGCGAGCAGCGCCGACTCGATATTGCGGACGACTCGCTTCGGTCCAAGCGGAGAGTTGCTAAGCACGTGAATCTCGTCGATTCCACCGTGTCCATCCGCGACGATCTTGATAGAGCCGACGCCGTCCAACTCGACAAGCAGCTTCTCAATCCGCTTCATTCCCCACGGATCCAGACCGGCGATCGACTCTTGGCCCATCCCCTCGGTGCTCATCGAACGAGTTCGCCCCCCACAGTAGGATGTATGGTGTTGCCGCCCTGCGCCTTCGCGACGTACAGGGCTGCGTCTGCCTCAGCCATCAACTCTTCGCTGGTCATGTTCGTCTGCGTGATGCCCGAATGATACGCGACGCCAACACTTAAGGTAACCCCTGTATCGCCGCCCGGAACGGGTACGCGAAGCGCCTTGACATCCGTGCGAATCTGGTTTGCGATTCGGTCGGCTGCCTGCCGATCCGGATTCACGAGAACGATGACGAACTCGTCGCCTCCATATCGACAGACGATATCCGTGCTCCGCGTCGCCTCCATGAGGATTTCCGCCACACCGCGCAGGATTTGATTCCCAACGCCATGTCCGTAGGTATCGTTTACCGGCTTGAAGCTGTCCAGATCAACAAACAGCAAGGCAAGAGACGTTCCAGTCCGGCTGGCGCGTGACAGTTCTTCGGAGAGGCGCTCTTCGAGGACGCGATACGTGAATACGCCCGTGAGCCCGTCGTGTAGAGCATCCTTGGCCGCCTGCTCAAACTGGCGTGTCAGGAAGATCGGGCACAGAGACATGGTCGATCGACCACGAGCCACAGCCTTCGCAAACTCGAGACACGTCGGGTGGCCGCAGGATGCAGTGTTCCAGGGCTTGCCCTCCGGCGTCGTACCGATCTTTTCCAGAATCTTGCGCACTTCCTCCGGGTCCGCCTCGGTAATTTCATCGTGCCGGGGGTCGTATCGCATTTTCAAATCGATTGGAACGGGCTCGACGACGGGCTCTCGCGAGCGCGTCGGCTCAGCAAGCCCGGCGATGTCCTTACGCCAGAACAGGTCCTCTACTGGACCCAGGCCCGGATGGCCCAGGTTGCCCTCGAACGGAAGCACGTCTACGAAGCCGAGCGCATTCTCATCGCCGATCACGGCGCGCGCCACGGCCGGAAGCGAATCAAGTCCTCGTTCTTTCTTGAACCGCCGAGATGTCTGCTTCTGCTCTTCGAGCATCGCTACCGGAAGTCCGCCTGCCACGGACAGATGCCGGTGCCGATCTGGCGGCAAACGCGTCACGGTCAATGACTGACCCAGTGGTGCTGCGTCCGCGTCTTCGAGAAAGGTTTCCAACTCATCAAACGAGATGCAGATGTCGATCGCTGACTGATCTCCGTTCACTCCCGGAGCGCCTACTCCTGCATATACGATTTCAAGGTCGGAGCCGTCGATTTCGCGGATATATCGGCCAAGAGCGATGGCCGGCGTCACGACGGGAGCGAGAAACGGGAGCAACTCCGGAAGTTTCGTGCGGCAATAGTTAACGACAATCGGACTCGTGGAGCGTAGCCACGAACGTCGGTCACTATCTCGCCACAGACTCAGGTACTCACCCGCGACCAACTCGTCACCCACAGTCTCGAAGTAGATGCGCTCGAAGCCGGCCGTGAAGCATGCGTTGATCAACTGCTCCGGGGTCGCCGGA
>JBDHMQ010000129.1:0-5268 GCA_039656095.1 Gemmatimonadota bacterium
GGCCGGTTGCCGCTATAACCAGCACCTAAATTCCCCCTGATCTTGACTCCGCTTACTGGTTCAGAGCGGAGATTAACTTGCATGGAACATCTTTGGCTGCTGTCGACCCATAGCGGAATTAAATGCTCTGTTTCGTTTCATCACAACCTCCTGGTCGTTATCGTGCCAGGAAGCTCTGGTTAATACTTGTCAACTTGGGGAGGAAGCTTGCGCCGGCGCCTCAGCGTGGCGCCCGCTTCCCGAACATCAGCATGTACAGAACAGGAACGACGCCGAGGGTCAGCAGCGTTCCGAACAGCAGGCCGGAAGCCATGTTAATGGCCATGGAGTAGAAGAGCGGATCCTTCGAGATGATGAGTGGCATCAAGCCAAGGATGGTAGTCGCCGTGGCCATGAGAATAGGCCGCAGCCGCGTCACTGCCGCGTCGATGATGGCATCGCGGATCTCGACACCCGTTTCGCACACGCTGTCGATGCGGTCGATCAGCACGATGCCGTTGTTGATGATGACTCCGGCAAGGCTTAAAAGCCCGAGCATGGCGAAGAAATCGAGCGGTGCCCGCATGATGGTCAACCCGAGGAAGGCACCGACGAAGGCAAGCGGTATGGTGATGAAGATGATCGCGGGTCTGCGGAACGAGTTGAATTGCCAGATGAGCAGCACCACGATGCCCAGCAGGGCGATCGGCATGTTCTCTCCGAGTTGCCCGAGCGTGTCAGTACTTTGCTCGATCTCGCCTCCCGGCTCCCACCAGTAGTCGCCGCCGAGGTCCAGACCCTCGATCAGCGGCATCGCTGCATCGAGCAATTCCGGCGCCAGCAGCGACTCATGCTTGATCTCGATGGTCAGGCAGCGTTCCTGGTTACGCCGATTGATTCGAAAGAATGCCCATTCGCCTCTGATATCTGCGACCTGTGTCAACGGCACGACCTCGTCGGTCTCGTTTGAGACGACCAGGGTGTTCCAGAGATCGCTCATAGTGCGGCGCTCCTCGGAAGGCGTTCGCGCCACCACCGGTATGGCAAGGTCGCCTTCGCGATAGTCGGTGAGCGGCAGGCCGTCCATTTGCGTCAGCAGGCCGCGTGCGATGTTCCGCGAAGTGACGCCGGCGCGACGTGCGCGCACCTGGTCGATCACCACTCGAGCGATGGGCACCCGATTCTCCCAGTCGCTGCGCGCCTCCAGCATACCGGGGATCGCTCTCAGACCGTCCAGGAGTCGCCGGCCCTTGTCGAACAGCTGCACTGCATCGGGCCCGTAGAGGCGGATCTCCACAAATCCGGGCTCCGACGCGCCGAGCCACATCTGTTTAACCCGACCCTCAGCTTCCGGATACGCCTCTGCAAAATGTTGACGCAGCCTACGCGCCACGACAGGCGTCTGTTCGCTCGATTGCACGTTAACGACCAGAAAAGCCACGTGCGGATTGGGTTGGACCGGATCCAGGACGAGGAAAAAACGCGGCCCGCCTGTGCCGACGTAGGCGATAGTACTTTCGATTTCAGGATTAATTTCTTCGTTGGCCAACCACCGGGTAAGACGACGAACACTCTGATCGGTGGCTTCTATGTTGTAGCCAGCAGGCAGATCGACGTAAACGAGGAACTGATTGCGGTCACTCGGCCCGAACAGCTCTCGGGTCATCTGTGAAGCGATGTAGAAACCCCCGATCATCACCAGTGCCACTACCGCGATGACCAGCCAACGCATGCGAAGCATGGCGGCGACCAGGGTGCGGTATGTTGCATAGAAGCGACCCGAATAGGGATCGGCCTGACCGTCCCCCGAAGGCGGTTCGACGTTCATGAGTTTCAGACACATGAAAGGCGTCACGGTCATTGACAGGAACCACGACGCAAGTAACAGCAACGTCACCACCATTGGCAACGAGTAGGCATAATCACCGGTCTGTCCCAGCAGCAGCATCATCGGCAGAAATGCGAAAATCGTGGTGAGCGATGACGTCAGCAGTGGGATGGCCAGGTTTCGACCGGTCTCCAGACAGGCTTCGCGCCTGTCTTCGCCACGTTCGAGCCGACTGCGGATTTCCTCCGCAATGACGATGCCGTTGTCGACCAGCATGCCCAAGGCGATGATCATAGATGCGATCGAGACCCGTTCCAGCTCGATGCCCAACATGCGCATGAGGATCAGCCCGAAGAGCATGGTCAACGGCACGAATGAGCCCACGATGAAGCCGGTGCGTCGGCCAAGGAACAACATCACCACTGCCAGCACGATGGCCAGGGTTTGATAGACATTCGTCAGGCCGCCGTTCACGGCCGCTTCCACCAGGTCGGGTTGAAAGGTTGCGAACTCGAGCACGTAGCCGACCGGCAACCGGGATTCGAGCACCGCAACCTTCTCGGTGAGGGCTTGCCCGAAAGCAACCGCGTTGACCCCGGGCGTGACCGACACACCGATGGTGATGGCGCGCCGACCGTTGAAGTAGGCGATCTCGGTCGGCGGATCGGCAAAACCGCGCTTAATCGTGGCGATATCGTTCAACTGCACCGTCTGCCCGCTGTCGGGAATGTCGATCTCGACGAATCGAATGTCGTCCACCGAGCGGAAACTGCCTGTGGGCAACACCTCGAATTGCTGTTGCACCGAGTCAACGCGGCCGCCCGGCAGCACCACGTTCTGGTCAACAAGCGTGTTGACTATCTGTGTTGGTTTGAGGCCCAAACGAGACAGACGAGTAGGAGAAAATTCGAGGAACACGGTCTCATCGTGCACGCCGTAGAGCTCGACCTTGCGAATTCCCGGCAGCTCATAGAGGCGGTCGCGGATGTCGATGGCGGTTTCGCGCATCTCGGCCATCGAGAAGCCGTCACTCCACAGGGCGATGCTCGCCACCGACGTCAATCCGAACTCGTCGTTAACGAACGGCCCGATGGTACCTTCCGGCAGCTTCGGCCTGGCATCCATCATCCGGTTGCGGACCTTTTGCCAGATGAGGTCGAGGTCGTCGAACTCGTCGCGGGTTTCCGCCTGAATGATCGCCACGCCCGACTTCGAGTCAGACCAGATGTTATCGAGTTCCGGCAGTGTTCTGAGTTCCGCCTCGAGTTCCCGGGTAATCAGCTGCTCGATGTCGGCGGCCTCCATGCCCGGGAAGAACGCGGTCACCACCACCTCGCGGATCACGATCGCGGGATCTTCGGAGCGCGGAAAACTGATGAAGAGAGATATGCCGACCAGCACGATCGTCGCGATGAAGACGATTGTCAGCCGATCCGAGTCGAGCGCGAGGCGCGTCAGGGCAGACATGGAGCGGATCCTTCCAGGCGCTTGCCGGACAGATGCAAACGGCGCTGGCGCTCAAGGCGCCTTGTCACGGAGACGACTCCATGAGCCGTACCTGCTGGCCATCGCGCAGGAAGCTGACGCCTGCGGTGACGATCACGTCGCCGGCGGTTACGCCCTCGCTAACGGCGATATGATCGTCCCGAACCGCACTCGCGCTGTTGACCAGCACCCGAGAGACCGTCGAGGTGTCGGGATTGTAACGGAAGACGAAGTCACTGCTGCCGTCCGGAAGGCCCCCGAGGGCGCTGATCGGTATCAGATAGGCGCGTTCACCACCCTCGTCGCCGAGCACGAGGGTGACTTCGGCCGTGACGCCGGGGCGAATGCCGGGATCATCTGAGTTCACAACGACACGAACGGGAAACGCGTTGGCCGCGCCGGCGACCTCGCTCACCTCACCCACGACACCTTCGAACATTTCGGCTCCGAGCGCGGGGAAACGGATGCTGGCGGGTAAGCCGATGTGAACGAAACGGATCTCGGACTCCGGCACGCCGATGGAGGCCTCCATGGCGCCCTCCATGAAGAGGTCGAGCACCTTCTGACCGGTGGCGACCTGCTGAAACGCTTCCACGTGGCGCTGCGCGACGACACCGTCAAAAGGCGCGCTCAACCTTGTTCTGGCGAGGTCCCGCTCGGCCATTCGCAAACGGGACTCTGCGTAACCGAGGCTACCCTGCGCGCTGCTGCGGTTTGCTTCGGCCTTCTCGACTGCCCGTTCGCTGATGGCGCCGCTGGACACTAACATGGTGTTGTAGCGATCGTAGGCGTTCTGGGCGTCATTGAACTCCACCCGGGCGCGTTTCACGTCCGCCGTAGCCGCGTCGATGTTGAGGCGGTAGGCGCTATCGTCCATGACGGCCAGGAGTTGCCCGTTTTCGACTCGGTCGCCGACGTCGACTTCCATCGACTGTATGATGCCGGTTACCTCAAAGCTGATGCTCGAGGTGTCGGCAGCCTCGACGAGGCCGGAAAATCGTCGGACGCGCCCCGACGCAGGTTCCAGCACGGTCGTCGTTCGGACCGCGCGGATTGTCTCGACCGCAGGCGGTGGTTCCTCTGCGCAGGCCGAGAACAGCACGGTACCCATCAGGAGCCAGCCGACGGACCAGAACCTGCTCTTTCGGACCCTCCGTACCACCCGATGGATCGGGTGGCGCCGCATTACTGGACGTTCTTTACTACGTATCCGATTAACGTAGCCCGATCCTCGAGGAGGATCAATGGTAGTTTCTTCATGGTTCATGCCGCTTCCTGTTCGATTCCCAGCACCCGCACAAAACTTGGATAGCATTCTGTAACAAGAGTATACCTATCGTCTATCCGATTTGCGTCACTCGAGTTAGGCTACCAGTCTTCCAGGAGCAGCGTGTCTGTTCGCCGATTGTCTTGAACAGTGCGTTGGGCTGCGCCCGGTTTACTTATCGCCCAGAGGCTTCAGATAGTCGTCATCAATCTTCCAGAATAATCCCTCAACAGGATCGAGTGGACGCCCGTTTTCGCCACCCGGTGGGTACCCGTAGCGCACCGTAAGTACCAGGTCGGACGATACCGCGGGGTTGCTCCGGTAGTAATTATGACCGAAAGCCCCGCCGCTCCGTCCCTCGTACTGGATCACCGAGTCGCGGCTTTCCGCTTCAGCATCGGAAAAATTCTCCACCCATATCCTGGCAAAGTCGTCGATGTTGTCGTACCTGGCCTTGCCATAACGTCCGCCACCAAAAAGCCATTCAGAAGAGCCGATGGCCTTATCCTGAGCGGACGTGTACGTCGTCCAGCGCTCCGCCGCCCATCTCGTGCCTTCCCGCTCGGTTCGTTGGAGAGACACTTCAATATTGATGTCGGGAGCCGCGATCACGACATTGCAAAGCTTGAAGCGTTCCTGTGGGTTCTCACCTGCGGCGCGTGCCGCGATGACGAGTTCGCGGATCGCAGTGAAGACGACATCAGAACCG
>JBDHMQ010000130.1:0-5858 GCA_039656095.1 Gemmatimonadota bacterium
CTTCACGAGGCAGCGGAAGAGACTTACCAGTTCGTGTGGGGAGATTTCTGTGACTGGTATCTCGAACTGGCCAAACCGCGCCTGCGCGGCGACCGCGGGCCGGAGAGCCGGGACGCCGTGGCTTCGACGCTTGCCTTTGTTCTCGACGGTTGGCTTCGCCTTCTGCATCCGGTCATGCCGTTTATCACGGAAGAGTTGTTCTGCCATCTTCCAGGTCGGAGTTCGGAAGACACGCTTCTGAACGGGCCATGGCCATCCGGTACGGAATTCGAAGAATGGCCGGAGGCTGTAGCAGCCATGGACGAACTGAAGGAGTTGGTCGGTTCGGTCCGTAATATGCGCGCCGAGTACGGAATTGATCCGGGGCAGAAGATCGGGCTCGTCGTTTCGAGCGTGTCTGACGAGTTGCAGACGGCCCTCGAACAGGAAGAGGCCGGAGCCTTGTCACTCGCACGACTCTCCAGCTTGTCCGTCGAAGGTTCGATTCCTTCAGGTATTCCAGGCGCGCATGCGGTTCTTCGTTCTGGTGTCGAGTTGTTCCTGCCGCTCGAAGGCGTCGTAGACATAGAGCGGGAGAGAGCTCGTATCACGGCCGAACTGGATCGTCTCAAGGGATTATTGGAAGCGACGACAAAGAAGCTGGCGAATTCCGGTTTCACCGACAGAGCCCCGGCCGAGGTCGTTGAGCGTGAGAGAGAGAAAGCACATTCGTTTGGGCAGCGTCGCGAGCGGCTGAAGGAGAAACTCGATTCGTTCCTGATGGTCTGCTCGCATCCTGCGCGAATCCCGAGCTGCCGCCAGGAACTCATCCTGATCGTGTCGCCCCCCAAGCAGTAGAGATCCATCCCTCATATGGAGAGGCCGTTCCCGGTTTTGATGGCGACGCGTGGGTTCAGTTTGATGAGCCACTTTCGGACCCCCGCAGCGTCGAGCGGACCATGCTCATGTCACCTGCGGGTCGCTACGAGGTAACCCCGGGTCGCACACGGATCAAGATTCGTCCGGAGGACGGCTGGCGAGACGGCGTGGTGTACTACTTCTCGCTTCCGCCGGGGATCTCCGATCTGCTGCGCAATCGCACAGCGGCACCAATTGAAATGCTGTTTTCCACTGGCACCGAAGTATCCGCGACATTGGTAAAGGGGCACGCATACGATCGGGTTACGGGTCGCGGCTCTGCAGGTATTCGCCTTCTGTTTCTGTCGCAGGATTCTGTGCCATACACGGCAGTCAGTGATACAGGAGGAGTGTTTCGGCTCCCCGGGCTTCCGTACGGAGCCTATCGCGCGATCGCTTTCATCGATCAGAACCGAGACTTTGAGTACCAGGAGGAATTCGAGCCTGGAGATGTGATCCCGTTTGAGCTCACTGATACCCTGTCTACGGCCACCGTGGACCTCTGGATGCTACCAGCGGACAGCACTCCACCGGTCTTCGCATCGGCTGAAATCCGCGACAGCCTCACCGTGCGCCTCATGTTTGACGATCCCCTGGACCCGGAAGCATCGCTTGCGGATGTCGAAGTCAGTATTCAGGAGGAGCAGGGCGATCGGACCTGGACGGTCGTGAACATTGTTGTTGGGAGCCCGATGGTTCCTGTGGTTACACCTGATTCGGCAGAGGTCGACGCAGCGCCGCCAGTTCCCGTGCCACAACCAGCACGAACATCGAGGCCTCCCGCCTCAACGTTTGCCACCGTGACGGTAGCTGAGCCTCTGATCGAGGGCTCCTACCGTGTCAGAGCTACGGGATTTCCGAATCTACGTGGCCTGACTGGCGGCGGTGATACTACCGCCGTCTATACGCCGCCATCGCCCATTGAGGATGAGCAGTGACCGGCGACCCGCGACGTGGTCTTCCATCGCTCGACCGTCTACTGGAGCGTCCGGAAGCGGTCGAATGGTTGGCGGCATGGGGGCGTAGCCGGGTGGCGGATGCTCTACGCCTGGCTGTATCCGAGTCTCGGAACCGCCTGGAAGGGGCTGAGGTGGAGGCCATTCTCGGGCGTGCTTTGAATGTGCTGACGGATGCGGATCAGCCCGGTCTTCAGCGCGTGATCAACGGATCGGGTGTCGTTCTGCACACCAACCTGGGTCGGGCGCCGTTGTCGCCCGATGCAATCCAGGCGATTACAAAGGTGGCAGCCGGCTACTCCAATCTTGAGTTCGAATTGGAAACGGGAACTCGAGGTGATCGATATGACCATTGCCGAGAGTTGCTTTGTGAGCTGACGGGTTCGCCAGACGCAATCGTCGTCAACAACAACGCCGCCGCTGTCGTGCTATGCGTGAATGAATTTGCACTCGGCCAAGACGTTCTGGTGTCCCGAGGAGAGTTAGTCGAGATCGGCGGTTCGTTCCGTATCCCTGAAATGATCGAACGGGCTGGTGCTCGACTGGTGGAAGTTGGAACGACGAACCGGACGCGCATCGACGATTACAGGCGGGCGATCAGCGATGCCACTGGTCTGATTTTGAAAGTTCATCCAGCGAATTATCGGATCGAGGGATTCGTCTCAAGCGTCCATCTCGAAGATCTCGTGCAACTGGGAAGCGAACATGACGTGCCAGTGGCATGGGATCTCGGTTCAGCGGCGCCGGCTGCGGTCCTTCCGGAGCAACTGCAAGGACCTCTGCCAGCGGTCGGGGCCGAAGCACAGGCAGATCTGGTTATGTGGAGCGGCGACAAACTTCTTGGTGGGCCACAAGCAGGGGTCATTCACGGTCAAGAGACTGCCGTATCCCGTCTCCGCCATAACCCGTTGTTGCGCACGTACAGAGTGGACAAGCTGACTCTTGCTGCGCTCGAAGCGACCTTGCAGGCCTGGCGCGATCCTGACACAGCACGGGACCGGATACCTGTGGTGCGGATGTTAGCCATGCCTGCGGTGCAGGTGAGAGATCGCGCGATCGCTGCGCTCGAGCAACTTCCACCGGCTGCAAGGACGCGGGTCAGGGTAGAGTCCATGGACAGTCTGGTTGGGGGCGGTTCTGCACCGGGCGAGGCCATCGTCTCAGCCGGATGGATCATCGATGGTCCCGCGGCGACCCTGGACGCATTCTGCCGTGCCGACCGCCGTCCCCTTATTGGACGGGTCAGCGAGGGTGAATTCCGGTTGGATTTCCGGTGTATAAGCGACGATGAAGTTTCGGATGTCGCCCGTGTCGTAGGGGAGGCTCTCGGAGATCAATGAGTCATTCTACGGTGTTTCTCGATCGGGATGGGACAATCATTCATGATCCGGGATACCTCGGCAGCGCATCGGACGTCTCCCTCCTGCCGGGAGCAGGAGACGCCATTCGCCGGCTCAACGAAGCCGGGGTCAGGGTCATTGTAGTTACCAACCAGTCTGGAATCGGCCGGGGGTATTACTCGGAAGACGACTTTCAGGCAGTGCAGGTAGAAATTTGCACGCAGCTCCAGGGTTACGGAGCGCATATAGACGCGACATATTTCTGTCCGCATGATCCAACGGTTCATCAATGTGAGTGCCGAAAGCCGGGCCTGGCCCTGTACAGAAGGGCCGAGCGGGAGCAAGGTGTCGAGACTGTTGGTGCGTGGTTCGTCGGCGATCGAGTTCACGATGCTGAGCCGGCAGCGATTCTAGGTGGACACGGCTTGCTGGTGGCCGGTCGCGACGGCACGTTTGATCATCCAATGCCTGCGAGCTGTGAACGGGTCGACAGTTTGACAGAGGCGGTCGATCGAATCCTGGACGGCGAGCAGAGGAATCGTACTACACTTGGTCTGGCGGTACTCGTATCGGGATCCGGCTCAAATCTGCAGGCGTTGATCGATCGATTCTGCCACCTGCACGTTGACGATTCGACGGAGATCCGGCTCGTCATTGGAAGCCGTCCAGGTATCGAGGCACTGGACCGGGCGAAGGCTGCCGGAGTGCCGACTGTGGTGCTTCCGACGGAGGCACGGGCCGCCGAGGAGTTGCTTGGTGAGGAGCTGGCCGCTTCGGGTGCGCACCTTGTTGTGCTCGCCGGATATTTGCGGCTGATCCCGGAGTCGATTGTGCAGGCCTGGCAGGGACGGATGTTGAATTTGCATCCGGCCTTGTTGCCTGCATTTGGTGGTCTCGGAATGTACGGTCGCCGAGTGCACGAGGCTGTGCTTGAGGCAGGTGTACGGGTCACGGGAGTTACCGTTCACCTGGTGAATGAGGATTACGATCGTGGCCCAATCGTGGCTCAGTGGCCAGTGCCGGTTCTTGAGGGTGACGATGTTGAAAGTCTAGCCTCTCGGGTCCTAGAGGTGGAACACCGATTGCTGCCGGCCGTCGTAGCTGCTGTGGCTGACGGCACATGTCGACTCGGGGCAAACGGTGCGCGTTGGACGGCTCCCCCGGTGCCTGGTGAGACGTTTAAGTTGGGCTGACGAATTGTAACGTATATTCTAACACTGGCCGGCTTGCGGCCGTGTATCCATAAGGAGACTTGAGTATGCCCTACGCTCTCCTGAGCGTATCTGATAAGACCGGAATCGAATCATTCGCCGAGCAGCTCGTTGAGCGAGGGTTCGATATCCTGTCCACAGGTGGGACGGGAGCTGCGCTCCGCGAAGCAGGGATAGCAGTGACGTCCGTATTGGAATTCACCGGATTCCCGGAGATTCTGGGTGGTCGTGTAAAGACGCTGCATCCGGCCATTCATGCCGGTCTGCTGGCTCGATTGTCGATCGAAGACGATGTCGCCGATCTTGAACAGCATGGGTTGTCACCCATCGGCCTCGTTGCAGTGAACCTGTATCCGTTTCGAGAGACTGTCGCCCGAGCGGACACGATGTTCGCGGAGGCGCTTGAGCAGATCGATATCGGCGGTCCAACGATGTTGCGTGCGGCAGCCAAGAATCATGGCTTTGTATGGCCCGTCTGCAATCCGGCACAGTACGAGGCCGTGATTGAGGCGATCGACGCCGCGGGTGACCAGGGAGACTTCCGTCGCCGTCTTGCTGCTGCCGTATTTGAGCATACAGCTACCTATGATGCCGCCGTAGCCGGATACCTTGGAGCGGGGCGATCTTCGGTCGAAGAATTGCCGGGTGAGCTTCTCGTATCGATGGTCCGGGTACAGTCGCTGCGGTATGGCGAAAACCCGGATCAGGAAGCCGCTTTTTACAGGAGCGGCGAGGACGCTCCGTTTGGCATTCCGGCTCTCCACCAGTTGCATGGCAAAGAATTGTCATACAACAACATTCTCGATGTTGACGGTGCCTTGTTGGCAATTGGCCCGTTCGTGGCGGGCGAGGACGCTGCCTGCGCGATTCTGAAGCATACGACTCCATGCGGAATCGCTGTTGGACGCTCGCCGGCGGAGGCCTATCGCAAAGCCCTGGCGTGTGATCCCGTTTCAGCATTCGGGTCAACAGTGGTGTTCTCGCAGCCAGTGACCGAGGCCGTCGCTGAGGAACTCTCCAAGTTGTTCGTTGAGTGCGTAATTGCACCCGGGTATGCGAATCCTGCGCTGGCACTGTTGAAAAATAAGCAAAACCTGAGAATTCTGGTTCCGGACGAGGGTGAACGGTTGGTCGCCTCCACTGGTCACCTGGTACGTGGACTGGATGTTAGAGGAGTGGCAGGGGGGCTACTTGTGCAGATGCCGCCTGAGCCAGCCGTGTCAGCAGATTTTCGCGCTCACGCAACGGTAATGGGAGCCTGCGTTCCAACTGAAATCGAGTGGGACGATCTTGCCTTCGCCTGGTCGGCGGTCCAATCGGTAAAGTCGAATGCTATTCTTCTGGCCCGGGATGGAGCCTCAGTGGGAATCGGGGCTGGCCAGATGAGTCGTGTAGACGCTGTAAAGCGGGCGCTTGCAAAGGCAGAGGCACAAGGGTTGTCACTCGAAGGGTGC
>JBDHMQ010000131.1:0-5788 GCA_039656095.1 Gemmatimonadota bacterium
GGATCCGACCGCCTGACTCCACCCCTTGCCGCCGTTTTTCAATACCGCCAAACTTCGCTGGGAAGATGTGCAACCGGGGACCACACCCAGGAAGGCGCAGACTATCTCCCACGAGCATGAAGGACTGACGCAAAACGGAATCAGGGCTCGCTACCTGGACTATTGCGCAGCCTGTATTTCTGAAGTTTTCCTTTCTCTATCTGACGAGCGGACGTACCAGATGATGGAGGAAGCTGCTCATGCCGCGGACATCGAGATTGGATCGCTTGGCTTTTCGGAGATGATGGACCTCGTCACGCAGCGCCTTCGCCAGAGTATTCCGTTGCCTGAGTTTGAAGCTTGGGCGCGCGAGTACCGCGAGTTTCCGGAGCGCTTTGATCACATGTTGCTGGATAGTTCCGGGATCGCACCTGGCGACGAGCCGACAGGAGGAAGTCCGAAATGAGTGCCGGTAATGGCGGCAACGGCGATACGCCTCCGCAATTGCACATTTTCGACGCGGCCGCTCGTGAGACTGACATAGGCAATCTGATGTCGGGCAACGAGGTCTGGGCTCTATACGTAATCCTGGAACGGACCTCAGCCGAACTGTTCCACGGACGCATTTCTTTCCGTTGCGATGACGAACGGTATGACACGGAAGCCATCGTTCTCGGCGAGACTGAGGCGGCAGTAATCCAGCGCGCATCTGAGCTTCCGGCAACCATGCTACACCAGATACTCGACTCGCTCCGGGTCTAGGCACCATGACCAGCATCAATGGAGCACCGAGGTTGTATGGCGGTGACCTCGAACTGGACGCCCTTCGGCAACGAGTACTGTTAGACGATCAGGCTGTCGAGCTGACACGGATTGAATTCAGGTTGCTTCAGGAGTTCGTAGGCCAGCGCGGAAGTGTCCACAGCCGACGCCAACTGTTGCTGTCTGTCTGGGATACCAGCGCACGCATCGAGACGAGGACCGTCGACATGCATGTGGCCCGGCTCCGATCAAAGCTCGGAGACCTGGGAGGCCTGATCGAAACGGTTCGGGGTGTAGGATACCGGATGCGTTCGCTGACCCTTCTGATCGGCGCATTGTTGCTCACGATGCCGGCGACGTCTACAGCCCAGGTGGAGATCAAATCCGGCGCAGCGGAGATCAAGGTCTCGGGCCGCATTCAGTTTCAGGTCGAAACGACCACGTGCACGGAGGTCATCGCAGACCCCTCTTCTGCCTGCAGTTCCGAGCAGCCCGGTCTGGACATGTTTCTCCGGCGAGCCCGTTTTTCGATCGAAGCAAAGATCGACGATCGGCTCACGATGAAAATCGAACCGGACTTTGACGACGTGAATGAAGTCAGCCTCAAGGATGCATGGGGCAAGTACACGTTCAGTCCCGGCGTGGCCCTCAAGGCAGGACATTTCAAACGCCCATTCGACGGGTTTTTTCTGACCTCCTCGTCTTGGCTCCCTTTCGAGCGCGCCGTGTCGATTCCAGGCATCTCGTCGGGCACGCTACCGTCGCATAGTGGATTCACGAAGTCGTTCGATCTCGCTGACCGCGACATCGGCTTCATGTTCGAGGGAAAGACTCACAGCAAGCAGTTCGCGTACTGGGTCGGCGTCTTTACGGGCGGTTCCGACTCCAAAGCCAACGATACCAATACCGAGAAGCAATTCGTGGGACGCGCCCAGGTTACTCTGGACGCAGGCGGGTCAACCCTCGACCTCGCCGGGGCAATCGCAGTCACCGACGCGCCCTTCACTGCGGCCGGCGGTGAAACGGAGGCTGAATATTTCACGAACTTCGAATTGTGGGCTGAACTTGGAGGATATGGCGACGACGGGCTGATGATCCAGGCCGGATTTATCGCAGGCGACAATCCGCGGTCGAACACAACGGGCGGTGATATTGACCTGGCAGCAGGTGAAGACTTCGCTTCATTGCAGTCATTCCAGGGCGTCGCCGGCTACCGAATTCCTGTGGACGGCGCGGATTGGCTTGAAGCCTGGTCTCCAATCCTGCGCGTTTCCTACAGTGATCCCAACTCGGATATCGATGATGACGAAGCGTGGGGGTTTACTCCGGGACTCGCGCTCTACTTTCACAAGAGGAATCGGCTGGCCCTCACCTGGGATGTCGCGAGTTTCGCCGCCGATGGGATTGATTCAGAGAACTCATTCCGCGCCCAGATGCAGTTTCACTTCTAGAACGCCACTTGCAGGAATATTAGAAACTGGTCGTCAAAGAGGGCCGGGGCAGTGTTCGTACCGTCCAGCGGATTCTGCATCCCCCGAGTCGCATCGTTGAGTCCGATCGCGTACTGCATACCGACCCGTGCATACAGACCGGGAGCAAGCCCCAGTCCCAAGACAAGAAACTCGTATCGGTCAGGATCTCCCCCGTCCAGCGCCACCGCCGGCATGAAGCCATCGTAACGGGCCCCGACATCGAAGAGTCCCCACAGCATGTAACGAAGGTCGGCAGTCAGGCCGTAAGCACTGACGTCGCTGACGCCGAATATGTCATCGTACTCCGTTCGCAGATACTCGCCGGCGAACGACCAACCGCGATAGGCGATCCGTACGTCTGTTCCGTAGATCAGGCGGTCACCCTGATAGTCGATGACATCTACCGTTCTAAACGGTCCCATCACCGAGCCTTCCATTACTTCGGCCGGCAATACGCGCTGAGAGCCATCATGCGTCGTTGCGAAACTGACCCCTAATTCGAGCACCAGGTCTTCAAAAAACTCCACGTCACCAACCGAGTTGAACGCAGCCCGCCCGGCAGCGAGAAAGGAATCGTCGTCATTCTCGAGCCGAATCCCATTGCCATTGAACAGGCCCGCTGCCCAGGTCAGGCGTGAGTCCATGCCATCACCTCGAACCTGCAGTCCAACCTGCCTTCCTGGTGCCAGAGCGAGTGAAGCCTGCGACCGCTCCGCAAAGGGAAGCATGGCCTTGTCTGCCGTTGCCTCCCGACCAACCGGTGAGCGGAAGGCGCCGAAGTCCAGGTGGACGGAACTTTTTCCGAGGGGAAACGAGAGCACAGCGTCAAGCAGATCGAACTCCTCATCGTCCCTGTCGTACTCGATGCCAAGCACATAATCGAAAATGAACCCGACCTTACCGGAGAGACCCAGACGGGCGTCGTAGATGATAAATCCGTCGTTACGACCTGCCGCCTGTGGCTCGAATTCGAAACCCGTCCGCAACAGACCGGTGGGTTTGAGCTCTGCCGGGAAACCGTCCTGTGCCTTCAGTGACGTGGGGACGGCCAGCCCCGTAACAACGACCATCAGTCCAAACAGCTGTCTCATCCCTGGACCTCTCGTGAATCATCTACAGATTGAAAGAAAAACCGCCAGCCGCCGATTCCGATGGCTGCATTAATCCAGAAGTGGGCAACTATCGCCGGAAACAGACTACCCGTCCACATGACCGGAAGTGCCAGCAACACACCGAGTACGGTCGCACGTGCAACACCAACCGCCCGCTGATAGCCATGAGACAGACCAAACGACACGGAAGTCACCAGAACCGCCGGCCACGCCCCCAATGCGTCAGCGATGACCTGGAAGGCAAATCCACGAAAAAGGTACTCCTCGCAGATCGCCGCGATCCCTACCATGAGCAGGAAACTGCGAATTTCTGGCCCGTTACGAGGCATCAAAGCAATGGATACGGGATTCTCCAGCCAGCCCAGTCGCGCGCCCAGCTGCGAGATGATCCAGGCAACGGCGAGACCGGAGACCGCCACGCCGGCGGCCCAGATAAAAGCGGGTCCGGGTGCATCTACATTCCAGCCAAGACGTGCCGGATCGATACCCTGCCATACTGCCACACCAAACACGATCGAAGAAAGAATCATCAACGACGCTGCGGCTGATGCGTATACGGTACGCCGGGCTGCAGCGACTTCACCCGCCTGGTCATCTGGAACCCCTCCACGCATGGCCAGTACAGGCAATCCGATTACGATAAGGAATGCGGCCCCAAGCGCGATCTGGCTGAACTCCACAGCAGCTCCTTCAGGGAAAATACGATTGATCACCCATACTCTACGCATGCTGTGCGCTGGTTGACACCCGCCGCCCGGTCGTAGACGTTCTGAATCGAAATGCACCTTCATCTCGCGCTCGCACAATTTCGCCCCGACAAGGGCGACCCGGCATCCAGCCTGGACCGCATCGCCGACTGTTTCGGACAACTGAACGGTCTCGCGACGGCCCCGGATCTCGTCGTTTTTCCTGAAACCGCCACCACTGGATACTTCCTTGAAGGTGGCGTCCGGGAGCACGCCGTTACGACCCAGCAAATGCTCGATCGACTCGCTGAGGCGTGGGCCCGTGCACCAGGCCCTACGCGGCCCGTGGATGCGGTAATCGGGTACTACGAGAGACACGACGACCACATCCACAACTCGGCGCTTTACGCAGAACTGGGACCCGATGGCCCGCAGCTGATACATGTGCACCGCAAGGTATTCCTGCCGACATACGGAGTTTTCCAGGAAGAGCGCTTCGTCGAACCTGGATCGGAAATCGCAGCGTTCGATACTCGCTGGGGCCGCGCTTCGATCCTCATCTGCGAGGATCTCTGGCATTCAGTCTCTGCGACGATGGCCGCACAGGACGGTGCCCAACTGTTGATCATTCCCAGTGCCTCGCCGGCGCGGGGCACAACGCCTGGCTCAGGGTTACCGGGCAATGTTGAACGCTGGGAGCAGCTTGCCTGCGGTGCAGCCTCAGCGCATGGACTTTCTGTAGCGGTGAGCCAGCTGGTCGGCTTTGAGGGCGGAAAGGGATTCGCGGGAGGCTCGTTCGCATGCGAGCCCGGCGGACGCACGCTACACCGGTCCGTCTTGTGGGATGAAGCGCTCGACGTGGTCGAATTCGAATTGGAAGCCGTTCCCGACCGTCCGATGGACGGAAGCGCACACGAGCAGGTAGACCTTCAACGTGAGCTGTCGCCCGTACTTCGGCGCCGGGAGGCAGAGGAAGAGGCCAGGGAACGAGGCCGTTCACAAGAGGTGGCGCCGGACGTGCGTGCGTGTGACCCGGGCCTGCTGGACATTGACGCGGCCCTCGTGGAAGACTGGCTCGTCAGATTCCTGGTCGAGGAAATGCGCCTGCGGAGAGGGTTCGGGCATGCCGTCATCGGCCTGTCCGGAGGTGTTGACTCATCGGTTACGGCAGCGCTGTGCGCCCGTGCGCTGGGTCCCGAGAACGTGACTGGATTCCTGATGCCGTACCTCCGAAAGCATCGACCACGCGATGCTGGTAGCCGAACAACTGGGGATCGGCACTCGAACCATCGAGATATCCGGTGCGGTGGACGGCTATCTTACGGAGTTCGAATCAGAGGCCAGTCCCAGACGCCGTGGCAACGTGATGGCCCGGACGCGGATGATCGTTTTGTTCGATCAGGCAGCCAAGCTGGGCGCGCTGCCGGTCGGCACCGGAAACAAATCCGAACGCCTGCTCGGCTACTTTACCTGGCACGCCGATGATTCCCCGCCAATCAATCCACTCGGCGACCTGTTCAAGACACAGGTGTGGGCACTCGCTCGGCAACTCGAACTGCCGGACATCGTGATCGACAAGCCGGCGTCGGCCGACCTCGTCGTCGGACAGACAGACGAAAGCGATCTGGGCGTATCGTATACCGAGGCCGACCTCATCCTTCTGCACCTGATCGAGGGACGCACACCGGATTGGCTGATTGAGGCGGGTTTCACGCCTGCGAGCGTGGCGACGGTTCGTAGTCGACTCGAGTCCACTCACTGGAAACGGAACCTACCC
>JBDHMQ010000132.1:0-5236 GCA_039656095.1 Gemmatimonadota bacterium
CGTAGGAGGCATGATCGTGGCGATGTACCTTCCGATCTTCGGCGTGATCAATACGATCCAGTAGCACGCCTGAATGAGGACGGTTGGAACGAGGGTAATGGCTGACTGCGCGGGTCTAATCGGGTTCACCGAATCTCAGTTACACGACCATTTCGGGTCCGCTTCGTCGCGGCGCGAGATAGGTGGAGACGCCTGGCTCATCTTCAGGTCTTCCGACTTGACACTTCGCGTCCGGTGCCGAGACAGTGGGGACGGATCTCGATGTGCCTCCTGGACAGCTTCATTTGGTGACGGCTTTGACACCCTTGCCGCGGCAGCGGCTGCCGTAGGACTCTGGCCGGCATGTGAACCGGACGAGGTGGCCGGCAAAGTCATGACCCCCCTGATCCGAAGATCCCTCCCTTGCCCTGAACGATCCCTTGTCTTCTCGCTTACTGCTACTGTTCGCGACGGGCTGTTCACGCAAATCGCCGTATTTGACGAAACTCCTGATTGGCTGTAGTCGACTTTGTTCCTCTCACCCCTTGCATCCTGCAAGCCGGTCCCATCATTGTTCCAGTCCGGGTTGCGAAATGCGCGTCCGGGGCGATGGCTGATCCACAGGAGAAGACACCCGGGTGCTCCGCTCAGCAACCACTGAACGCAGGCTCGCTGCGGCCCTGGAGCCGGTGCAAGTTCTGTACTGGATGTATTCAGTTCGGCTACTGCTTTCGATCGGAGTATTCGGCTCCTCGTTGCTGTTTCAGGACCTGACGCAATCGCAGTTACCCAGTCTCCTCAGCCCGCAGTACAGGGTCGCAACCATGGGCCTGGTTGCGGCGACACTCCTGACGCCACTTGCCTATTGGTACAGCCATCGACGACGGCTGAGACTGAGCGTGGTATTCATATACGCTCAGGCGATTCTCGACATCCTGCTGGTAAATGGCGTAGTCCATCTTACCGGTGGCAGCAACAGCCCATTCGCCTTCCTGTTCATTCCGCTTGCAGCTGTCTATGCGCTGATCCTGCCTCTGGTTCCGGCAGTTCTCATCGCACTGTCTGGCGGGTTGATATACCTGATCGCGACGCTGGCGGCATTTCCTGGACAGGTGAGCGCCTGGGCCCTCCTGCTTCAGGTGGGCATCTTCACTGTGGTCGCAGTGCTCGCCAGCTTGCTCGGTTCCCGTCTCCGTGAGGTTCGTGTCCGTTTGCGCGGAGTGGAGGGGGATCTGCGCAAGCTGCAACTCGATACGGCAGACGTGTTGCGCATCATCCCGTCCGGCGTTCTGACGGTCGACGAAGACTGGCAACTCGTGTACATAAACCTCGCGGCTGCCGAGCTTCTTCAAATTGACGTCGATCCATGGCTCGGCCGCGAGATAAGAACACTGTTGGAAGCGCGTTCGGTAGGTATTGCGATCGCTGTTGAGGAGACGCTTGAGTCGGGTAGACGAGTGCGGGGCCGGGAGGTCGAAATCCTACCTGCTCTGGATGAGACGTATTCGTCAACGGACATGACAGACCCGGATGTAGACCTGCTCGCTCGCGACCCGACTCCCGTAGCAGTTAGCACATCGTCTCTGCAGGGAGCCGGAGCCAGCACGTCATTTGTGGTATTGATCCAGGATCTGCGCCCGTCGCGACAGATTGAAGACCTGCGTTTGCGAACCGGTCGCCTGGAGGCCGTTGCCGAGCTATCGGCCTCGCTGGCGCATGAACTTCGAAATCCGATCGCATCCGTTCGAAGTGCTGTCGAGCAACTGTCCAGCCGCGTTCATGCCTCCGAAGGCGACAAGGTGTTGGGTCGACTGATCACGCGGGAAAGCGATCGGCTCAGCCGAATTCTGGGCGACTTCAGTGACTTCGCGCGCGTGGACGTCACGGAACGCCAGCTCGTCGATGTCGACCGCCTGATCCGGGAGGTTTTCGAGACGGTTGCCCAACATCCGGGGGCCGCAGGTCGGGCTGTGTTCGAAAGGCAGGTAGCCGCTGATCTCGGCGGTCTCTGGGGGGATGTAGAATTATTGCGCAGGACACTCCTGAATCTGGTACTGAACGCTGTGCAAGTTGGGGATCCTTCCGAAAACGTAACTATCCAGATCGTAGCTGACGCGCTGCGCCCGGATCTTGTGCCAAACGAAATGTCTCTCGGGGTTCCTGTGCGAATCCGGGTGATCGATGACGGACCTGGAATCGATCCGGAGGACCTTCCTCGCATCTTCGATCCGTTTTTTACGAGACGACTGGGTGGAAGCGGTCTTGGACTTTCGGTTGCGCACAGAGCAGTCCAGGCTCACGGCGGAGTTCTCATAGCGACCTCGAAGCCGGATCAGGGAGCCACGTTTTCCATTGTTCTGCCTCGACGAGGCCAGCTATTAAGGCCGCTGCAGGGAGTAGACGATCGAAGGAATCTTCTGGCGGAAGCCGACCTACCTATACCTGAATGAGGATAGAGATGCGCGAGAAACCATTACTGCTTCTGATTGACGATGAACTTGGCCTGGTGGAATCCCTGACCGTCTTGTTGGAGGATGAGGGGTTTGAGGTCGTGTCCGAACTTTCCGGAGCGGGCGGGATCGCGAAATTCAAACAGGTAGTTCCGGACGTCGTTCTCAGCGACGTGCGTATGCCGAAAGTCTCCGGAATCGAAGTGCTCGAGGAAATTCGCCGCACTGCGCCGGAGGTCCCGGTGGTTCTGATGACGGCCCAGGCTTCGCTCCAATCCGCGATCCGGGCCGTCAACCTTGGAGCGACTCATTACGTACAGAAACCGTTTCAGAACGATGAGCTGGTGGCGATTCTGCGGCGCTCTCTCGACTGGGGACGGCTCAAAAAAGAGAACACAGGGCTCAAGCGAGAGCTGAACAAACAGCAGGCATTGAATGTCGGCCGGCCCATCGGCGTGAGTCCTCCGTTCGAGGAGGCGCTCAGGCTCGTGGAGAATGTTGCAGACAGTGAGTCAACGATCCTGCTTGCCGGGGATTCCGGCACCGGTAAGGAAGTGTTCGCGCGCTACATCCACGACTTGTCGGGACGCTCGACCCGTCGAATTCTGTCGCTCAATTGTGGTGCGTTGCCGGAAGGACTACTCGAATCCGAACTGTTTGGACATGTGAAGGGCAGCTTTACGGGTGCGGTTAAAGACAAGGAAGGTCTGTTCGTGGCAGCGTCCGGGGGCACGTTCTTCATGGATGAGGTCGGTGAGCTGTCGGCATCGACCCAGGTGAAGCTGCTGCGGGTACTGCAACAGCGCGAAGTCATCCCGGTAGGTTCGACCGAACCTATTGCCGTTGACGTTCGCTTGATCGCAGCGACGAATCGTGATCTGGAGCGGGAGATCGAGGAAGGTCGGTTCCGTAGGGATCTATATTATCGCCTGAACGTGATTTCTCTCGTCCTGCCCAATTTGCGGGAGCGAAAGGAGGATATCCCGTTATTGGCGGAGCACTTCCTCAAACAGCGGGCGAGCCAGGCTGGGGAAGATCCGAAGAAGCTGTCCACGAAGGCGCAGACCGTTCTGCAGGAGTACCACTGGCCGGGCAACGTGCGGGAACTCGAGAACGTAATTGAGCGTGCGGTCGTGCTGACCCCGGGCTCGACAATCAAGACTGATGTGTTCCCGGAGCGGCTGACGGAAAGCCCACCGGAGCCGTTGATTCAGGACCGGCCAACGCCAAATCCGGCTCTGGATACGATCGAGAGAGCCTACATCGAGCACGTACTCAGGGCTGAGGGAGGTAACAAGACGCGGGCGGCGGAGGTGCTCGGCATCGACCCGAGCACGCTGTATCGGAAAATCAAGCGCTACGATCTGGACGGCTAGGGATTCAAGTGCATTGCAATAGCAACGGAGTGTCTTGCACCCTGCAACGACGACCGCAAACGTTTGCTCCCGGTACACAAAGGCTGCGCACTATAACTTATTTTATTACATACGGTTACAATGCAGTTACGCGACCGGCACAAGGGTTGCCATTATCCTGGGCGCAGGAGGCTGGGCCTCCGGCGGTGAGACTTAGTGCCGATAATCGGCGAATTGTACCCCAGTACGCATGGAGGAAACATGCTTCGCGACACGAGAGGCTTTACGTTGATCGAGCTGCTTATCGTGGTCGTGATTATCGGCATTCTCGCCGCGATCGCGATTCCACAGTTTGCCAGCACAAAAGAACGCGCTTTCGATGCTACGGCCAAGAGCGATGTTCGCAACGCGATGGCGGCCGAAGAGGCTTACTTCGCCGACACGCAGGTTTATGGGCCGAATTCGATGGCCACAGGCAACTTCACGACAAGCACGGGCGTTACGATTTCGACCTCGGCCGCAAGCTCGGCTGGTTACGCCGTGACCGCTTCCCACTCCGCCTCAAGCAATTCGTATTGGGTGCAGGTGGGTACCGGCAGCTCAATCGATGGCAAGGTTCAGTCGAACTAAGCCCCGATTACAAAGAGCCCGAGTCATCGACTCGGCCAGAAGAGCGCAGGGGGGTAGCCCTCTGCGCTTTTCTTGCGTAGTGGACCGAGTGTCGTCGTCTCGCCCGGCAATTCCCTGGCTGCCAATCGTCGCATTAGTCCTTTCGACGGTTTTCCTGTTTCTCCCCATATTTGCTGGAGAGAGCTTCTTCGGCCGCGACATCGCTCCGTTCTTCTATCCGATGAAGCACTTCCTCTCGGAATCGATCAGCAGCGGCCGATTCCCGTTATGGAATCCCTGGACGGCTGGCGGAGGGCCATTCTTTGCCACATTGCAGCCTGGCGTCCTTTATCCCGGCAGCCTGCCCCTGTTCGTACTGCCGTTTCCCCATTCGGCTGACTCGATCGTTATTCTACATTTCGTGCTTGCAGGAGCAGGATGGTTTGCGTTGCTGCGACACTGGGGTCGGTCCACACCGGCAGCCACATTTGGGGCACTCGCCTTCATCCTTGGTGGCTTTTTCCTCTCGATTGCCAACTTTCTAAACAATCTACAAACGATTGCCTGGGCGCCCTGGTTGTTTCTAGCCTGGGCCCGATACCTCGCCCAGGCCTCGGCCGGACGCCTCGCAGCGTTTTCTGCGCTGTCCGCCGTGGCGTTTCTTGGGGGTGAGCCGCAGCTGCTCTCGCTCATCCTTGGTCTGGTGCTGGCGCATGGGCTGCTGAAGTTGGGACCAGCAGCACCTCCGAGATCGCTGCAGCTCAGGGGTTACGCGGTAGCAGGTGTGTTGGCGATCGCCGTGGTCGGTGTGCAACTAGTACCGTTTCTTGAATTCATCGGCCA
>JBDHMQ010000133.1:0-5228 GCA_039656095.1 Gemmatimonadota bacterium
TGAAATCAACGGCCTGATCAACGAATCCTTGCAGTATCAGGCCGATCGCGTGGCGCCGACCACGCCGGATCTCATCGCCACTTTCCGGATGGAAGACGAGGTAATCGACGCGCTCAGGCGCATATACCGGCTGTCCAAACGCCTGGCCAAACTCATGCTGCCCGCGGTCGTTTCAAGCAAGGAGGCCTGACGGCTGCTTGTCCGACCTGCGCCCCGCAGGAACACCTAACCCTGTTCGCAGGGGACGCGAGATGCCTCCAAGCCTTGAGCGGCGATTGCGGCCTGCGCATTTGATGGGGCTCTTTCGGCCCTCCGTGGACACCCGATATTCCTGTCGCATTCTGGATAGTCGAGCCTGCCATTCCACGATATAAACACATATAGATTGAAGAGCGCGAGTGAATTGGAAGCTTGCGAGACGCGATGGGCCAGAGCAGCAGATTTGCAGCTCGCCGAAACCGGACAAACGGACCACGGAGAAATTGAAAACATGAGGAAGAATCACTGGATGAAAACATGCCGGAAGATCTCAGCACTGATTTTTTGCACGATGCTGTGCTGCCTTTCCACTGCACAGGCCGCGGACCAGCCGAACATCGTCCTGGTCTTCATGGATAACTTCGGCTGGGGTGAGCCCGGCTTCAACGGCGGGGGGATCATCCGTGGAGCACCGACGCCCCGGATGGATACCCTGGCCTCCGAGGGCCTGCGCCTGACCAACTTCAACGTCGAAACGCAGTGCACGCCTTCACGGGCCGCGATCATGTCCGGCCGCTACGCGATCCGCACCGGCAACGGGACGATCCCGCTTGGCGGAGGCGTTTACGGCCTCGTCCAGTGGGAGATCACGATGGCCGAGATGCTGTCCGAGGCGGGCTACGCTACTGGCATGTTTGGCAAATGGCACCTGGGTCACACCGAGGGCCGCTTCCCCACTGACCAGGGCTTCGACGAGTGGTACGGCATCCCGAACTCGAGCGACGAGACGCCCTGGGAAGTGCTGGACGGCTACAAGGAGAGCGGAGTCGAGGGAGCCTACATCTACGAGGGTACGAAGGGCTCCGCGCCACGAAAGGTTATGGACTATGACCTTGAGCAGCGTGCGCTGATCGACCTCGAATTAACCAAGCGGTCGATCGACTTCATGAAACGGCAGGTGAAGGCGAAGCAGCCCTTCTTCCTGTACGTGCCGTACACGATGACGCACTATCCGCTCATTCCGCATCCGGACTTCGCCGGGAAGACGGGCAACGGCCGCTTTGCGGACGTACTGGCCCAGATCGACGCGTACGTCGGCATGCTGTTGGACACGGTCGACAAGCTGGGGATCCAGGACAACACGCTGTTCATCTTCACCGCGGACAACGGGCCCGAAAACCTGGCTGAAGGATCGAACACCCCGTCGGTCGAGTACTTCCTTCCCGGTTCAGCGGGTCCCTGGAGGGGGTCGCTGTTCACCGGCTTCGAGGCCGCCCTGCGAGTACCCTTCGCCGCTCGCTGGCCGGACAAGATCCCGGCCGGAAGCGTCAGCGACGAGATCGTGCATGAGATAGATCTCTATCCGACCTTCGCTCGCATTGCTGGCGGCAAGGTGCCGGATGACCGCATCATCGATGGCGTGGACCAGACCGATTTCCTGCAGGGCAAGCAGGAGAAGTCCAATCGCGAGGGCGTGATCGTCTACATGGGCAACGACGTCTGGGGCGTGAAGTGGCGCAACTGGAAGCTCCACCTGAAGGAGCAGAACAACATCGTCACCGAGACCATGAACTACGGAATGCCGCGTATCTACAACCTCATTAAGGATCCGGGCGAAACCCAGAACGTGCTGTTCCCGGAGACCTGGGTGCCGAAGGCGGCCCTTGGGCAACTGGGTGCGCACGTGATGTCGCTGAGGCAGGAACCACCAATCAAGCCCGGCACCCCTGATCCGTATGAACCCAATAAGTAAACACATTGCAAGGAGGGGTGATTATGAATATGTGCAAGCAAGGATTTGTAATTTTTATCACAATTTTCAGCTTGATGTTGTTGCCAGTAAACGGCATGGCGCTGAACGAGGAAGAAGGGGCAGAAGAGGCAACGGCACAAGTGGAGGATTCGCAAACCACACCCACAACCGGGGCCGATGAAGACGCCGCATCGGACGAGGTAGGCCTCGCCGAGTCGGCGGTGACCGACAAGAATGACAAGTCCGGTACCAACCCCATCAACTTCCAGCGAGACCTGCGGATCTACAACGAGTATCTGTGGCTCAATACGGCCGGGGACGGTAACCAGAACTTGACGACCCTCGAGTTCCGGACGCCCTTTGCCGGTGGCAAATGGCAGTTTCGCACCCGGATCCCGTACAGCGTACTGAACGCCGACCTCAACGGTGACGGCATGGACGACATCGACGATTCCGGGTTCGGAGATATCAATTTCAGGCTCATGACAGTGCCCGTCTTAAAAGGGGCAAATGGATTCGCGGTGGGGTTGGAGGCTTTTCTCAACACCGCATCGGAAGACAGTCTCGGGGCGGGCAGCACGTCGCTGGCCCCTGTTGTCTTCTGGGGCCATTTTTTCCGGGGCGGTTTCGGGCCTTGGAAAAAGGGCGGTCTTTTTGCACCGGGACTGCAGTACAAGTTCAGCGTTGACGAGGACGAGGGCCGCGACAAAACGGAGCAGGTCATACTCGACATCAATTTACTCCTCATGGCTGAAGATGGACAGTCGTGGTTGTTCGCGGAACCGCAAATCGTCTTCGACCTCGAAAACGATGCTGAGTTTGCCATTATGGATATCGAATTCGGTTGGATGATGACGAAATGGTTGCCTGACATGAAGGGACAGAGTTTTTACCTCCGCCCCACCTTTACGATCGGGTCCGGGTCGGATCGTCCCACGGACTACGGCATCGAAGTCGGCTACAAGTTTGTTGGCTGGTGAGAGAAAGGAGACAGCGTAACGAAAATGCACAAGACAACGGTCCTGTTGCTACTTTCCTGCGGGCTCTTGTGTGGTGTCGGTGCTGACCGCCCCTACGATTTCTCACTTGAAGTGGGCTACAAGATTGTCTGGAGGTGATTGGCACCAACGTTTGAATGCATTACACCACGTTCCGCCCCAGGGCAGACGTGGTGCCCTAAATCGTCGGTTGGTGAGCGTTGTTCGCGACTGCGGATAGGACGAATAAACCACATGTTGCTTGATTCGGGCAAGTATCGTTGTCTGGGTTGGGAGGATTGGACGATCCGCTGACGGTCCGCATGCTGCGCTGCGGACCAGGGCTTCGCGTCGTTGAACCTGCGCATCACGATCTGTCCACGCTACGCCTCGAAGAGAGTACCGTGACGCAAGTCGCCCTGGACAACGGTTTCAGCCATCTGGGGCGGTTTTCCGGGGCGTTTCACCAGTGTTTCGGGGAGAAGCCGAGCGAGCTGCTCGCGCGGCGTTCAGGTCAGAAATCGTAAGCAGGAGGCAGGTTACCGATTAAACTGCACCCTGGCCTGCACGATCCAGCCCTGGTCATCGCCAGCGACTGAATCCGTCCTGAAGTGCAACAGGTTTAGCTGAAAACGCAGGTCGGGGCGCCGGTAGTAGTTCAGCGCCGCGCCAACGTTCACCTGCTCGCCGCCGCGGACGTCACGGTCGTTCAGGTCCAGCCAGGAAGCGCGCAGGCCAATCTCCCAGGCGTGTGTACCGGGCTCCATGATGGGCCGGACAAATTTGCCCTTTCTGTAATTGAACTGCTGTCCGGTCAGGAAGTGGCCAAGCTCCAGGTAGGCCCCGTTGAAGGTGTTGCTGCGCCCTCGCTCGCGTTCCCAGCGCGAGCGGAACAGTTCCAGGCGCATGGAGTTGGAACCCAGCCCGCCGGCCATCTCCAGGCCGAGAACGTGCTGGTACTGAACATCATCGAACAGCCCGGTGTCCACCAGCCGGATATCCGTCACGTGTGATTCGGGCCGGGTGCGGTAACGCGCCTCGCGGTCCATCTTCTCGCTGACCATCGAAAAGCCCACGTGACCGATTTGCCTGGGACCGCGAATTGGTTGGGTAATCACCCGGAGCGCCCAGCCGTACTTGCCCGCGTTGTTGTTCGGGTCCTTCGTAAAAAACATGCCGTGCAACCCCCACCGCCGCCAGTCATGGTCGTAACTGACCGCCAGCCGCCGGCTGAGCGAAAAGGCCGAAACCGGTAAGGGCTCCTCCATGAACAGGTGGGACAGCGAACTGGTCATGGCCGAGAGGTTCTGTGACACCGTTTGGTTGCCGACGCGAATGGCCCCTTGTTTCGGCAGGTCCCATTGCACGTACAGGTCGGAAAAGTTGTTGGTGCCGTCGGTCAGGTCCAGCTCAAACTTGTAGCTCAAGCGGTCGAAGAATGTTGACAGACCGACAATGCCCACGCGGAGGCGCCGCAAATCGGCCCCGTTTTCACTGGAAGGGATGTCACCGTAATAGGCCGCCGCTTCCAGTTCCACGCGCCCGAAGAAGACATAGTTGCGGCCCAGCAGCAGGGATTCCAGTGAAACGGCAGTCTGGGTTCCCTCGGCGATCTCGGTGGCAATCTCCTGCCTGGCTTCCTCTATCTGCTGTTGCGATAGCTGTTCGCAGGATTCTCGAGGCACTGCCTGGTTGGAGACCGCTTCCCCGGGTTCCGGGTCGAAAGCCGGTTCGCATGGCTCCACTCGGTCAGGTTCCGCTTTTTCTGTAACCGCTTCGCCGGCAGAGAGTGCGCCAGGCACAACCAGGGCCAAAACGAGGACAAGCCGGTTCAGCACGCTTGCGAAATGCGTCAATGTCAGCGCGTATATTCTCATCCTTTCACAAGCCAGCCGATCAAAATCCATCAATAACATCAGACCTAGTGTTGGGCAACGACCGCATGAGTACATTCTCGCCTTGGATGAGCTTCAATGTTGATCACCGAGGTAAATCTGTCTATCCACATCGCGACATTTTCTAACCCGTCAACAGCAGCATTTTCGTGCTGGTGGCCAGTCGCCAAGACTGTCAGAAAACTCGTGGCAATGATGACTACACTTTGCCCATACGATGACGTTGTTGTGCTTTCGCAAACTCACGTAGAACTCACGCAAAGCCATTTCACCAACTACTATGAAATATTATATATCATTGTTTTTATAGATTTATTTGTGGGCCGTGTAGGATTCGAACCTACGACCAACGGATTAAAAGTCCGGCAGTCAACCAGATATTTCCAAATATTTTCAAAAATTATT
>JBDHMQ010000134.1:0-5131 GCA_039656095.1 Gemmatimonadota bacterium
TATCCAGATAGGCGTATGCATTGTGCTCCAGTGCGCCCTCAGGCAGGAAGTCCCACATCGGTCCCAGATCGTTTCGCACCCGGTCCACGAAGAATTGTGGCAATTCCTGGGTTTCGCCCTCGAAGTAATCGCGGAATTTCGAATCACTCTTGAGACGGTCGCGGACCGACGTGTAGTACTCGATCCTGCCTTTTCCTTCTGATGAGATGGCTCTCACCACGTTCATGATACGCGGGAGGGCTCCCTTATTCGCATTCAAACGTCTCCAGATCGCGCGCTTGGAGAAGCTGTACTTGGTAAGATCGATCACATGGTCATAGAACTCGATCCACTCATAATTCTTGGGCTTCAAGTTCATTGCGTGATGATTATTCAAGAAGTGGAACGGGAATCCGAGAACACGACCCTCTTCCTGATACCCCAGATTCAGCGGTGCAGCCTGTCCGAATGATGTGAGCAGCGAATAACCCGGGAACGCCGCAGGTGAGCGGTCGATGAATTCCTTGGTCAGCGCGAATGGTTCAGGTCCCTCGTCGCAATCCAGGCCCAGAACGAAATTCGTTTGCAGATACGGAATGTACTTCGTGATGAGATTCGAATGGTCGGAGACTTGAAGGACCTTTTCCATCCCCTGCTTGTGTCTCGACTTCGACTTGTTACCGAGCATATACCACGACTCGATGCCCGGCAGGATTCCTCGGAATCCGTTCTTGGCCAGACGTTTGAGGCGCGGTTCTGCAAGGAGCGAAAGGCTGCTCTCGGCAATGAACTGAATGCTTCCCGGCGGTACTGCATCCTCAATCGCGCCGAGGACATCATCGAACCGGACGCCAAAGTTCGGATCGTGCCAGCCGACTACCGGCTTCTTAACCTTCTGGAGAAGGAACCGGAGGTCGTCGCGCATCTCGTCAAAATCGAGCGGTTGATAGTCGACAATGGAATCGATGCAGAATTCACAGGTGTAGGGACATCCGAGGCTTCCCAGCATTGGGACCATCTTGAGCATGGGCGACTTGGCGATCGTCGGCTCGATGAACTTCCAGCGTGATTGAATTCCGGGCAGCGAGAGCGGTTGCGATGCAGCAGACTTCATCAGGCCCAGAGGCCGATGCGGCTGGCAGTCGTCCAGGACCTCGTTGAGCAGGGCCTTGTCGGTGAATCCCAAAACATAATCAAAGTACTTCTGGGAGTCCTGTGGATAGCACCGTGCGTGGGGACCGCCAATGCAGGTCACGGCACCGCGACGCCGGAACATTTCGCTAATCGCATAGGCGAGCTGGGCACCCTGCGAAAACGCCCCTACGAATAGCAGGTCGACGTCATCAGGAAGTTCTTCGACCAGGTTCTCGAGACCCGTGTAGCAAACGAGGCTGACATCGTGGCCAGCCTCTTCACACCAGACGGCGAGTACCTGAGGCATGATGCTCGCAAGATTTGCGTGCATCAGTTTGGCGTATAGCGATCGGGTTGGCCCCTTCGCCACTAAATCTACAATGCCTATGCGCAGTTTGCCCAACGGTATTCCTTTCGACTATGGACGATCGTGGCGGCCGGAATGCCGCTCGCAACCGCTTACTAGCCGGTGGCGGACCACTACAGTTGGACACGAGCCCTCGGCGGGAATCTACCCGGATCGCCGTCCGGTGGGCAAATACGCCCTTACGGGGCGAAAAGTTACTGATTCACAGAGAACCAGTTCGCGGCGGCTCGCTGAGGTCGGCGATCAGCTGGAGTCGAGAAATTTGCCTTCGCGGAGGAAGTGAATCGCGTCCTTCGCAACGTCGCGTCGATTCATCAGAAACGTATGCGTTCCGCCGATCACTTTGAACGCGGCCGCTCCTTCCAGTCGGGCGCGCTCTACTGAAACGCTTCCGTCACTGGGTCCGGGGATTATCCACGATCCAATCGGATTAACGCTTCGCGTTCCCGCGATGATTCCCACTTCGAAGTCTGCGGGACCGAGAGAACTAGGAATACTGTCTGCGTCAGTACCCAGACGAGCTCCGACCGGGCCCAGGAGTTTCGTAAGAAGAGGCGATCGCTGAAACGCATCGACGATCTCGGTGCCCTGATTGGGCGGGCTGAGCATGACGACTCGACCATTGTGCGAGTCCTTCTGCTCGGCCAGGTATGCCCTGACCATGATGCTCCCCAGCGAGTGGGCAACGAAATGCACGACATCCGCGCCGTCGGCCCGACATCTGTCCACAACTGCCGCCAGCTGATTTACGAGCTTTTCCAACGGTTGGGTCGTAGATGGGTATTTGGGGTTCACGACCCGATAGCCGGCGATGCGAAGACGCATTCCAAGGAGGGTCATCGTGGCCGGGTGACTTCCCAGCCCGTGCAGGAGCACTACGGCCTCACCGCGATTCCTCCGCCTCGCTTGCCACGCAGATCTGAACCGCTCGGCGACGCCCAGGATGTTAATGCGACGCGTCACTGATTTCCGCCTGAAGTTTCCGGTACGACTCGGTAACCTGTGTTGCGAGTTCGGCACGAGTAGAGGGAATCGGCATTGCACTTATACTTTGGGTAAGGGAAGCCCAGGCGCTGTCTAGCGGATTCCGGTGTCGAAGTTGACCGTCACTTGCGTGAAAACGCCTTCCTTGACTTCCACGTCGATCTCACCGGCGATCGGAAAAGGATTCCCAGATTCTGGGTCGAGGATGTAGGACCCGGGATGAACACCAACTCGAAACCGTCCATCATCCCCGGATTGCACGCGGGTAACAAACGCGCCTTCGGCCGTCAGTACATCAATCCGTGCCTGGTGCGGAAGGTCCGGGCACGGATCCTCTAACGTCTCGACCGGACACTGCGGACCCAGGAGGGCGAGTCCCTCGATGCCTTGGGCCGCATTGGGCCCAAGTGCATCGCCAGAACTGCAGGCGGTGAGCACAAGGAGAATCCCGATGCCGACCACTGGTCCGACTCGGGTCAAGATATGCATACCAGTCTGCTAACCCTCCTACGGCCAGATGCCACGTTGCAGCGTTACGTCGGCTACCCGCTTAACCGCCAGAATATAGGCTGCCGTCCGCACGTCGATCTTCTCAACCGGATCGGAGCCGCGACCGAGTTTTGTACGCGTTGCTTGGATATCCGCCAGCGATCCGTTAATCGTCTCCTGCATATCGAGCACCGAATCTGTAGCGCGCGTCATCTTCTGGAGCAGCTTCGTGTTGACTTCATCTTCGTCCCACTGCTCGTTTTCGATGTTCTGCACCCACTCGTAGTAACTCACGGTAACGCCGCCGGCATTTGCCAGGATGTCCGGGATGACTGGAATACCTTTCGCAACTAGGATCCGGTCGGCTGCTGGGGTCGTGGGGCCATTAGCGGCCTCGACGATGAGACGCGCCTTTACCTGGGCTGCGTTATCAGCTCGGATCTGATTTTCGAGCGCCGCCGGAATCAAGATGTCGCACTCGAGGGCGAGCACCTCATCATTGCTGATCTCTTTCGTGCCCGGGAGCCCGACCACTGAGCCCGTGGCCTTCTTGTGTGCTAGAGCCGCCTTTGGATCGAATCCGGTCGGGCTGTAGATCCCACCGCGAGAGTCACTCGCCGCGATGATCGTGGCGCCTTGTTCCGCGTACAACAGCGCCGCGATCGATCCGGCGTTGCCGAATCCCTGCACGGCGACCGTGGCGCCATCGACGGATCCCAAACCGTCCACGAGGCCGCGGGAAAGCGCATGTTCCGTGCAGAACAGGCAACCCCGCGCTGTGGCTTCGTTCCGCCCATAGGAGCCACCCATGTCCACCGGCTTGCCGGTCACTACGGGCGTATTGTTACGGCCCGGGTGCATCATGTCGTATGTATCAAACACCCACGCCATGGTCTCGGCGTTGGTGTTTACATCGGGGGCCGGAATGTCGGTGTGCGGGCCGATTGCATTGCCGAGCTCGGCGATGAACCGGCGGGTGATCATCCGAAGGTCCTCTTTCGTGAGGTTCTTGGGATTGCAGACGACACCGCCTTTTGCGCCGCCGAAAGGAATGTTCATGACGGCGCACTTCCACGTCATCCAAGCCGCGAGAGCGCGGACCTCGTCGATCGTTACGTCCGGATGGTAGCGGATCCCTCCCTTTCCTGGACCCCGTGACCGGTTATGCAGCACCCTGTAACCGGTGAAGTTACGAACCGTGCCGTTATGCGTCGTGATGGGGAACTCAGTGATAAGGACGCGCTCGGGACGAATCAGATACTCAACCAACCCTTCCTGATATCCAGGCAAGTAGCGTATGGCGTGCTCGAATTGCTCCTGCGCGACGTGGAAGGGATTCAGGTCTTCCTGCACCGGGGGTGCAGTCATTATGACGTTCATCAAGGGCCTGCCTTGGTCGGATTGTCGTAGTGGTAAGAAACAGTCAGTTTCTACCGACTAGTATACAGTGCTTTGCCAGCCGGCGGGAGCGGTAGCCGGCGCTCCCATCGAGCGGAACTCCGGAATCCATGAGTAGGCGAAGTGCTCTGCCGAATGCAGCTTCTGAAGGATCAGTTAGGCAGAAATACGTCCGCCACGATATCCCGAAACCGGCTGGAACTAACCCGATACCGATTTACGAAAACGATGATCGCGAGTTCCTGTTCGGGCAGGCGCATGAAGTTCGCCACAAAGCCCGCTACCATTCCAGTGTGGCTGAGCGCCCGGTGGCCCCGATACTCCCGAACTCCCCATCCGAAACCGTAGTTCGTGTTTTCACCATTCGGGAGAACCGCAGGAGTCCACATTGCCGTCTTCGACGCATCGGTAAGAATGCCTTCACCATAAAGCGCCTCGTCCCACTTGGTCATGTCATGCACGGAGGAGAGGATGCCGCCGGCTCCGAGCGTCGACGAGGGCTGAGTCGCATCACGGTTCATCAACTCGACACCCATGCGGTCCACCCAGTAACCAGAGGCACGGTGGGGAATGATGTCTTCGGGGTCGGCAAGACGCGTCTGACCCATGCCCAGGGGCTCGAAGATTCTTGAGCGTAGTACATGACCAAGCGGACGACCCTCTAACCGCTCTACGATCAAGCTCAACAAGAAATATCCGGTATTACTGTAGTACCAGCCTGTTCCTGGCTCGAAGTCCATGGGCCGCGAGTGGGCGACACGGATAATTTGCTCGGGAGTG
>JBDHMQ010000135.1:0-5089 GCA_039656095.1 Gemmatimonadota bacterium
GTATGGAACCACTGGTCGAAGAACCATCCGAGGTCTCTTCCGGAGGCCTCCTCCATGGAACGGCGGAAGTCAGCCTCGGTCACGTGTTGCAGTCTCTTGGATTCGTAATACCCCTGGAGGCCCTGGCGGAACGTCTCAGTACTCAACTGGTTGCGCAGCATATACAGCACGGCCTGAGGAAGGGAGTATGTCATGAGACCGTATGTCTGAAAGTCCGGGAACTCGGCAGATTCCGTGGAGATCGGGGCGACAAGTCCCTCGGCCGTAGCACGTCCGATTCCTGTCATCAGTCCCGACCATGGATCCGCGACCCCGTGCTCTTCATTGAACCAGGCCGACAGGAAGCTGGCCATGCCTTCATCCAGCCAACCCTCGCGCCACTCGTTATTTCCGAAGATGCCATGCACGTACTGGTGAGCTCCTTCGTGGATAATAAGACCCTGTGATGCCGAACCATCCATCAACATCATCGGGAACTCCGTCCCACCTCCCTCGAGGCGATGGACATTCGTGAGTTGCGGCCACGGGTACGGCCCAATCGTTTCCTCCAGCCAACCAAGAGCACGTTCGGTTCTGTGCACGGTTGCACCGAGATCCCAGTCCAGGTCTCCGGGCCGATACAGGACGTGTATGGAGATGTCGCCAACACGTCCGCTCTCGTATCGATAGTCAGGGCTGGTTGACCACGCGAAATGATGAACGTCTTTGGCCATCCATACGACCCGCTTCCGCCCGTCTTCCGGCTCGCCCGTCACGAGTCCCAGCGAGGCCACCGGTTCGGGTGTGCCGTAAAAGTCTCTCCGGTACTGCGATTCGGGAAATGGCGCAGGTGCTGTCAGAGCCCACCCGGGATCCCCTGAGACCGGAACTCCGGTCGCCCCGATCACCTGATCGACCGCCACGTCCATGGTCACGCGGTAACTCGCAAACTCGCCGTAGAACTCGCCCTGAGGATAGAGTGGTCGTGTGGCCCAACCGGTATGATCGTATACAGCCACACGCGGATACCAGTGGGCGAAATCATACGAACGTCCGCGCCGACACTGACGCCTGCACAGCGTAGACGGCCGCGCGGTCCAGCTGAATTCGACCGATAGAGATTCGTCCGGGGCAAGGGCGCGGGGAAGGGCGTAGCGCACGACCGTCGAATCCGGAGCGTGGGGATAGTCGGCTACCAGTGGCACGCCGTCGAGCGACATCATGGACATCCGGTGAAAACCGGTGTCGAGTTCCTCAAGTGCCTGGAAGTCGTATTGTCCTCGCTGCTCTGTCGTAGCCCATGTGCTGTTCGGTCGAAACGCATTCAAGGACAAGTTGAAGTAAAGCGCGTTAAGAGGTTCAGTAGCATTGTTATGATAGGACATTATTCCGACGCCAACGAGTACATCTTCAACTTCGTCGAGCAGAGCCTCTATGGTATAGGATACGTCCTGTTGGAAGTATCCTGGCGGTTCGCTCTGGGATACGGCTTGCAGGGCAAGCAGTGCGATAACGGGTAGCAAAAGTTCCTCCTTCAAACCTGAACAGTCTACAGATTCCAATATCCGGAATCAGAAAAGAAGCCTCGCCGCGTGCAACTCCGCAAGCCATTCACGGCTGGCGCGTTTGTGGATGAGGGCGGACTATGCGTTTCGCCGATGTTCGGCCACCCGTCGTCGCCGCAGGGAAAATGATGTCAGGGAAACGCATTCGGTCATATGAGGGATCCGACATCACGATTCGCTACGATCCCAAGCGGTGTATCCATGCTGCCGAGTGTGTACGGGGTTTGGGACGCGTATTCAATTCGAATGCGAGGCCGTGGATTAACGCCGATGGGGCGCCGGCTGACGAGATCGCCGAGGTAATTCACCGTTGTCCGACGGGCGCATTGAGTTATGAGGTTCGCGGACAAATCCAGATCGGTCCGCCGACGGTGCCTGTGCCGGTCGAGCTATCAATGTGTGCGGACGGACCGATTTACGTCCACGGAAGTTTTGTAGTGAGCTCTCCCGCCGGCGAATCGGCCGACGGCGATACTCGACTGGCTCTCTGTCGTTGCGGAGCCTCCGACAGCAAACCGTATTGCGACAATTCACATGTGGACGTCGAGTTTTATGACGCCGGGATGGTTAAGACCAGGACGCGTGAATCGGATGGCAGAGATGAAAGTCTGACCATAACTCTTCTTCCCAATGGTCCGGTTCTGTTGCGGGGGCGTTTTGTTTTGACGAGTGCCGACGGATCGAGCGTGTTCGAAGGCGAGAAGGCTGCTCTGTGTCGCTGTGGTGAATCGGCAAATAAGCCGTTCTGCGACGGTGTTCACTCCAAGATCGGATTTCAAGCAAACTGAAATACCGGAGTAATGTGATGCGCCGAACTGTTCAAATTGCGTTCAGAGTCCTGCTGATTCATCTGTGTGTCGTCTCGACCGCAGCCGCGACCTCGACCCCGGTCACCGCGGACACCGTCTACCGGACGGTTTTGCTGCGTGCGGCGCCCGGGTCCCTCGATGCCTTGCTGGAACTGTACCTCAATCGTCGCGCGGTATACCAGCAGGCGGGTATTGAGCAGCCGGTTCTGATGCGGCACAGCCAGGGTGACCAGTGGGATTTGATGGCGTTGTTCCCGATCGGAAGCATGTCCGACTATTTCGGTGAAGATCGTTCGTCACGCCTCGATCAGGCCGGTCGCGTTGCCGGACTCTCAGAGGAAGCCTTTCAAGACTCGATTCGCAGTCTGGTGGCATTTCGTGAAGAAGTGTTTGTCGAGGGACCGTCCGTGGAGGTCCTCCGGGAGCAAGCAGAAGGTGCAGGCCTGTACCACGTGGAAATGTTCGTCGCTGTCGCCGGACGATACGATGAGCTGGTCGAACAACGGCAGATGGAAAACGCGTACTACCATGCAACGAACCGGGACGGAAACTTGATCTTTGTCCGACTGGCCGGTGCGAGGTGGGATGTCTTCACAATCGGCTTCTACGACAGCATGCAGCAATTCGCAGCTGATCCTGAACTACCTCGGGAAGTGCTTGAACAGGCGGCTGTCGATGCCGGTTTCGTGTCCCGCTCCACAATCGGAACGTACCTGCGAGAACTTATCCATCATCACAATGACACGTTGGCTGTTCCAGTGCGTTAACGGGAACTACGAACACTTCCCGGGGTTCGCGCTAACAATGCGTTGGTGGATACGCTCCGGTCTCCGATGGTCTCGGGAGGTGCAGTGAACGGTCGCAATCGGTCCCTTGTCCTGCTCGTACTGGGCTTTTCTGTCCTGCTGGTTCTAGTAGTCTCCGCGGTGCCCTCAGGAAGGGCCCGTCCGGTTCCTGCTGCGATCTCGGAAACCGCCTCCGCTCGGACGCCTGTCCTCCCGTCCCCCGACGGTCCTCTTGATCCGGCGCTCCTGGATAGTCTGCTCGCTCGCGCCGCCGGGATGCGCCCGTTGTCCAGTTTCCTTGTCTGGCATCGCGGAGAGCTGGTCGTCAATAAATACTATCGGGGAATGCGGGCAGACCGTGTCGTGAACCTGAAGTCCGTGTCAAAAACCCTGCTCTCCCCACTCGTTGGAATCGCTCTGCGCGACAGCTTGTTCGACAGTGTCGAGCAACCGATTCGGGATTTATTGCCGGGATACTATGCCAGGTTGGACGCCTCGTCGGCCGACAATCCCCGCAAGGACGAGATTCTGCTCCGCCATCTCCTGGATATGTCCAGCGGGCTGGAGACGACGAGTTTCGGCAACTACGGAGGCTGGATCGCGTCAGCAGATTGGGGTTGGGATCAGCTGCGACGCCCGCTCGAGTGCAGGCCGGGTCGATGCTTCGAATACACTACCGGTGGAACCCACCTTATCGGGATTGCCCTGGCGAAAGCGGCAGATACTGATCTCCGTCGTTATGCTCGCCGCGTGTTGTTCGATCCACTTGGCATCCAACTGCCTGGTTGGGACCGGGATCCGCAGGGAAACTATCTCGGCGGAAACAACATGGCGTTGCGACCTAGAGACCTGCTATCCATCGGAGTGCTGTATCTTGATGGGGGCCGCTTTGAGGGCAGACAACTCGTTCCGGAGGATTGGATCGACGAATCCTGGCAGCCTCGATTCCGCTCGCCATGGAACGGGCATGGATACGGACATCTCTGGTGGAGTGAATCGTGGGGCGGCGAGACGGCCCATTTCGCATGGGGTTATGGAGGGCAGTACCTGGTGATAGTTCCCCGACTGGATCTGGTTATCGTTGCGACATCGGCTCTCGAGCGGCGTGAAGCCGGACATACAAGACGAATGCGTCGATTCTTCGACCGGTACGCGATTCCCGCATTTCGTCCAGTGACCACGGAGATTCAATGACGGAAATCAACAATCCAGCTTCCGGCGCCGGTGACGAACCGGAGCAATACATTTCCGCTACGTTGGCGATGCTAGGCGACCGCGAACCCGCTGCCGTCCTCGCGCACACGGCTCAAGCGTTCCGAGAAATGATCCTTGGGGTCGAAGCTTCAGTGCTCTCTCGACCCGAGTTTCCTGGGAACTGGTCCGTCACCGGTGTTATCACGCATCTCGCTGATTCGGAACTCGTGTGGTCGATCCGCCTCCGAATGGTGCTGGCCGAAGATCAGCCTGACCTCGCCGGTTACGATCAAAATTTGTGGGCAGTGCGGCTAGCGTATGATGACCGTGAAGTGCACGAGGAGCTCCAGCTGTTTGAAGGTGTCCGGCGGGCAAATCTGTCGTTACTGGAGCGCGCCAGCGACGCTGATATGCAGCGGCTGGGGATTCATCGAGAGCGGGGTGAGGAGACAGTGGAGCACATGGTGCGCCTGTATGCCGGGCACGATCTCGTGCATCTTGCTCAAGCCCGGCGAATTCTGGGCTCTATGGCTCCAATGGTACAATGATTGATTCCAGCACACAGTTGATTCAAGAGGCTCGGCGTTCCCTGCAGGTCATCGAACACCACCTCGAATCATGACGCGGGAGAAACAAATGGGTAGCAAACGTGGAGCCGTCCGTCCCGCCGGCAGCGTGGATGCCGTGCAAGTTGGAGCCGGGCGAATGACGGTGCGTCGCGACCTGATAAACTCAACGGAGGGTGCCCACTTCGCCT
>JBDHMQ010000136.1:0-12533 GCA_039656095.1 Gemmatimonadota bacterium
GGTTACCTGCACCGTGACGGGACGTCCAGCCTGCTCCAGCAGGCGTGGGTGGACGTCGACTGGGACCCGCATCGTTGGAAGACTATCGCCGGTATTGATGCCACTGTGGAGGACGTGCTCGGGCGCCAGTTCCAATTCACCGGACAGCCCCGGGGAATCGTCGATACCTCTCACCGTTGGGCTCATCGCAGCGATCACATGTTGTTCAGTGTCGGTGAGTATCGCTGCGGAGATTTGACGGGTCACGGCGTCATGAACTGGGCGTTCTCGCGTGAGGCGGAGCGTCCGAGTCGGCTTGAGGCGCGGCTCGAGCCGGAAGGGTAGCGGCAGGGAATGGTTGCGCAGCGACACGATCCGGCCAGTGCAGCGGCAGCGCGTACTACCGAGGTAAATCGATTCATCCATACCTTCGGCGAGAGTGTGAAGCATTTCTTTCGTGACCAGCAACGTTCGGCCATGACCTCGCCGTTGTTTAATCTCCCGGGACGTCTTGTTCTGGGTAGCCATTGCTACTATGAACATCTTCCAGAGTTGTTGGCCGAGATTCGCCGGCACGCGAGTGCGGAAGAGATTGGCCGCCGGATGAAGGGCTTGTGTGCGCGGCCCAACTACGTTCACCTGAATTCGCTGGCGCTGGGCTATCTGGTGGGACGTGAGCAGGCCCGGCTCGGTGGAGTGAAGGTGGATGACGATCCGGAAACGGTCGCGGCGGTGCTCGAATTCTGGGCGGGCGTATGTCGCAGCTACAGAAATGACGGTCAGTTGCTGCCCGACGAGACGGATTTCACGCTGCCCATTCTGCCCGCACAGACAGTCAGTGATCTCGACGCGTACTTACGCAGCGATCTCCCGGAGGAACTGCAGCGGCAAATGCACCGGATGGTCGCGACCATCGAGCTCTACACCTTTATTCTCCACGGGGAAGCTCGCGTCGGAGTTTTTCACCACGGGCCCTATCCGGTAGACGGCGGAGACTCCATCGTCGTGAAAGAACTGGTGGGGTTGCGGGAGGATTTCTATCCGTGGGCCCGTCTCGATACGCGCTTACCGTACGATCACCTCGCCTGTGTGATGCGTCTGCGCGATGTGCAGTCCAGGATCGTGCTGTTCGGTACCCTGACCACGGAGCCGAAGGACTACAGGCAGCACATCGTTGCCGAACAGATATTCACGGTGGACGCCGGAGTATTTAACCCGTTGCCCGCCGAGGAAATTTCCACGCTGACCGCGGTCGCCGCCGATGCCCAACTGGCGCTTTATCGTCGCGCTATCGAATGGGATGATCGATACCGGATCGAGTACGGCGCCGATCTGTACGGCTGTCTGCTCAAAAGTTTCGCGGACCTGCTCGGTTTTGGCGCCGAGTTCGGCGACATCATTCGAACCCGCTTCGCCGAATCCGTTCGGCGACACCTGGATGATCTGCATAGCGGGCGTGAACAGCCCTGGGTCCTGGAGCATATCGCGAAGACCGAGGGCCCCATCTTCTCGCCCCTGTCCGGCCTCGAAGGACGTGAGTTGTGAACGCGCTGACGCTGGACGAATTAAACGGCTACGTGAAGCATTTTGCTGACAGTCAGAAAGCCTTCATGCGTTCCGAGAATCGCGCACTGTTGCGCTCCGTGCTCTTTGATGTGCCACGGCGTTCCTCTGTGGGGTGGCATTGTTATTACGATCGGGCGCCGGCGATGCTTCGTCGCCTCGTGCAGGAACGATCAGCGGAGGAAATCGGTCGGCGGATGCGGCGCTTGTGTTCGCGACCCTACTACCTGCAGCTCTCCATTCTCATGTGCAGCTACTTCGGCGCGCGTCAACAGCTCCTGCTGGACCACGGTCTGAGCCCGGGGCAGTCATTCCTCGAGGAAAAAACGGATGACGCGCTGTTCATGGTGGATTTCTGGCGGCGAGTCACCCGGGCCTACCGCAGTGACGGTCTGCTGTTTCCCGACGAGGCCGGCGATACCCAACCGGTGTTGCCGGCGGACACGGTTGTGCAGCTGAATGAGCAGCTCGACTCGACGACCCGTGATGTGCATCAGCGGCTCCGCCGAATGGCGGCCACGTTGGAACTTTATGCGTTCATCCTCCATGGTGAGCAGCGGGACGGGCTTTTTGCCCATGGCCCCTACGATGTTGGCGGCGGATGTCAGCTGGCGGTTCAGGAATTTACGGATCTGCAGAATTACTTTTTGCCGTGGGCTGCAACGAAGGCGCGCAATCCATACCCGCACCTGGCATTGGTGAGACGCACGCAAGGTGTGCAGGGACGGTTTGACCTTTTCGGCGGCGTACTCTGGGATGTGCCCGACCTCGGACCCCATGTCGAGGCGGAGGGTCTGTTTACACGAACGGCGGACGGGGCCATCGTGTCAGTGCCCCTGGATGAACTGGAGCAGATTGAATCCTGTGCCGCCGCTGCCCAGAACGAGTTGTTCCTTAAGGCGGCCGAGTGGTCACCGCGTTTCAAAGCCGAATATGGCGTACACCTGTTCGCCAATCACTTGCGCGCTTTCTTCGCGCTGGGTTCGCCCGGCGGGGAATGGGACGAGTACATTCGCAGTGAATTCGAGGCTTCAGCCGCTGATGTTCTGGATCCGCTGCTGGAAGATGATGAACCGCCGTCCATCTGGAAGTTTATGGCGACGACGGACGGCGACTTCTTTTGGCCGATTGTCGGGTCGGCAGTGTGAAATGTGTGTGGGAACTACTGGAGGAGTCGGTACGATGCTGAGAGTTGGGCAGGGTAATTTAACTTCGGGCAACGGTTGCCGGGGTACGCTCCGGGTTGTGGAAAGCGTGGCGGATGTGCTTGGTCTGCTGAAAGACGACGTGTCCGATGTCGTTCTCTTCACGCCGACGGCGTCGGCCACAATAATGACGCCGCTGTTCCCCCGAATCAAAGGTTTGGTCTGCACCACCGGCGGTGAGACATCGCACGTGGCAATCGTGGCCCGTGAGTTTAATCTTCCGTGCATCATGGGCAGCGAGATTGACTACGATGGCGAGCTCGATGGCTGCATCGTGAATTTCAATCAGGAGGGCGAAATTTTTTTCGAGGTCTGATGGAGCGCGCGGCCACAAAAACGCAGGTGCTGCTGAACCTGAGCTTTCCGGAGCTCGCGGCTCGTTATGCACAACTGCCCTGCGATGGTGTGGGGCTCATGCGAGCTGAATTCCTGGCCCTGTCGATGGGGGTCCATCCGCGGAAGTTGATTGCAGACGGTGGTGCGGAGCGCTTCATCGGGTTCTTCGCCGAGCATCTGGCGCAGGTGGCGCGGGCGTTCGCGCCGCGCCCGGTGCTGTACCGGACATTGGACCTGAAATCGAATGAGTATGCCGGTCTGGAGGGTGGCTCAGACTACGAAGATACGGAAGAGAATCCGATGTTGGGCTTCCGTGGCTGCAGCCGGTACCTGGCGGACCCTGAGAGTTTTCGCCTCGAGTTACGCGCCGTGAAACGCGTGATCGATTCCGGTTTGCGAAACGTCAACATCATGTTGCCGTTCGTGCGTTTTCCGCACGAGCTCGTGCAGTGCCGGGAGTGGATCCACGAGGAAGGGCTGTTCGACGATCCGCAGTTCGAACTGTGGATGATGGCCGAAGTGCCGTCCAACGTGTTGCAGATCGATGATTTTCTGCCCCATGTGTCCGGCGTGTCGATCGGCTCCAACGATCTGACCCAGCTCATCCTCGGTATAGATCGCGACAGTCACCGGCTGGCCGACCAGTTCGACATACGGGATCCTGCGGTGATGGCTGCGATTGAGCGGATTGTGCGGGCGTGTCGGACTCGCAACCTGTCGGTGTCGATCTGCGGCGGTGCCCCGTCGCGTGATCCGGCGCTTATCCGCAGACTCATCGAGTTCGGCCTCACCAGCATATCCGTGTCAGCCGAAGCATTCGAATCGACGGTGCAGGCGGTTGCGAAGGCCGAGACTGAGCTAAACCTGGCCGATGAGCGGCGGCCGGCGCTATGACAGATTCGTGAGGGTGCCGTGATGTCTGCACTGATACGCCAGGACGATTTCATCCACCCAATCGGCGACGAGCCCAATTGGCGGGAGGCATTTTACTTTGACTTCTTTGACCCGCAGACGCGGTTGTCCGGGTTCGGTTACGCCGGGGTTCATCCCAACCAGAAAATTGGTGACGTGATCTTCGCGCTGTGGAAAGATGACGTTTTGCTGGCCCGCTTCACCCGTTGGGATTTCAATATTCCCGGCGACATCGGAGAAGAGCGGTTGGATTTCGGGCCATTGGGCTTTTACCCGGTCAACCCTTTTCAGACCTGGGCCATTTTTTTCGATGATGGCTTCTGCCAGCTCGATCTGACCTTCGAGGCGATACACAAGCCGTACTTCTGGGCAGACTCGGAAACTACCCTGGCGGAGACCAACAGCCATCACTACGAGCAGCAGGGCCGTTACACAGGCAAAGTACGGGTAGCCGGCACACAATACGAGTTGAACGGCGTTGGGGTGCGCGACCATGCCTGGGGTTGGGGTGCGCGCGCCGGCATCAAGGGCTGGTTGTGGGCATCGGCGCAGTTCAGCACGGATCTTGCGTTCAATACCTTTCAGGTCGCCCTCGGTGACGATCGGAACATTCTGTACGGCTACCTGTACCGGGGCGAGGACAATCTGTTTCTGCGCCGCTCGCGGCTGGCCGCGCAATACGCACAGCCGGGACAGGCACCGAAGGCATTTAGTGCGGAGCTGGAAACACGTTCCGGTGAAAAACTTTCCGCCTCGGCTCGCATCCTCAATGCGTTCAACATCTCGCACCAGGAGCGGAACAAGCAGGGCTATCACTATTTTTGCGCCACCGAGTACCTCTGTGAGGGCCAAATCGGCTACGGCCATTCGAATTTCTACTGGCGCACCAACGCGCACCGCCCCGGTGACTGGACAGTGACCGAGAAACAATGAAACACCCACACAATAATGGTGCCTTGATGATCAACAACCGGGGAGTTGCGGCACGATGAGAATCGGCTACCTGCTCGATACGAACAAAGGGGGCTATGGCCAACCGCTGCCCGGGCGGGAAGATGCCGCTGCCACCCTGGATGCCATGATCGGTCGGACCGAGTCATACTTTGGGTCACCGCTGAACTTGCTGATGATGCTCGCGCACGAGACCGAGAAGGTTGGCCTCGGTGCGTACTGCCTGGTCAATACGCTGTACCACCCGATGCACGTCGCCGAGCAATGCGCCATCATCGACAATATCTCCCGCGGTCGCCTCTATATGACCTGGGGCCGCGGCTACCATGCGGGCTACTGGGGCCAGTTCGGCATCCCCGAGGAACGGATGCTCGGCCGTTTCCTCGACAGTGTCCACCTGATTAAAAAAGCACTCGATTCGAAGGGCCGGCGTTTCAATTGGGACAGCGACTTCTATCAGGTTCGCGACGGTCTTCTGTCGCCGAATTGTTACCAGCAACCACGCTTCCCGTTCTGGGGCAGTGGCCAGCTACCGGCGGCCATCGAACGGTGTGGCACGTACGCCGATGCATGGACCTGTGATCAATTCCCGATCCTGCCCGCGGTCTGGGCTCAGCAGGCGGGTGCCTACCGCACCAGGGCGGCGGAAAACGGCAAGCGACCGTTCATCGTGCTGATGCGCGATGGTTGGACGGCGGCCAGCTCCGCGCAGGCAGATGCAGAGTTCGGATCGCACTACGTTTCCGAGATGCGATTCTATTGTGCCCAGGGAATTCTCGCACACCATCCACAGTTCGACTCACCGGAGAAGGTCACCATGGAAACGGCCCGCGAGCATATCGTATTGGGTACGCCCGCGCAGTGCCGGGAGCGCCTCGAGTGGTATCACGAAGAGCTGGGCGTGGATTACTTCACGTTACGTTTTCGAATGGTGACCGGGCCGTCGTTCGAGGCCACGCGCGACCAGATCCTGCGCTTTGGCGAGGAGGTCGTGCAACCTCTGCACCGTAAATACCCGCCGATCGACCATCCGGCAATTCCGCAAGCCTGTCGCTGGTAAGGAACGATCGCAGGCTCTTTCTTTTTGCATGGCCTCTGGAGTGACAATGACTGATGCGAAGATTACTTACCGTGGTGTCGTGTACCCCTGGCAGTGCGACGGCATGGGGCACTTCACGACACGTCATTACATGGCCATGTTCGATGAAGCGGGCTGGCATTTTCTTTATGAAGTCGGTTTTGATCCGGGCCTGATCACGAAGAAGAATATCGGCTGGGCCGATGTCCGTCATGAAATCGAGTATTTGCAAGAGGTGCGCGAGGGCGAACTGGTGGTGATCGAAAGCAGACCTCTACGTGTCGGCAATAAGTCAATCCAGTATCAGCTGGAGATGAAATCCATCACAAAACCCGCGACCTGTGCCAGGCTGATCGGAACCTGCGTGCAGTTCGATCTGGTCGAGCGATGCGCCATACCTGTTCTGCCGGAAGTCCGCAAGCGGATTGTGGCTTGGCTGGGACACTCCGAGGGGTCGTAGGGGTTTGGAGAAAATACTGAACATAGAGGCAGCGGCCGCCCTGGTGCCGGACGGGAGCACTATTGCTCTGGGGGGGCTGTCAATGAATTCTTCGCCCATGGCGCTGGTGCGGGAACTTATCCGCCAGGAGAAAAAAGATCTGACGGTGGTCGCCATTGTGAATGGCATGGCGGTTGACTGGCTGGCGGCGGCGGGCTGTGTACGCCGGGTGATAACCGGTCTGGTCAGCTTCGAAGGGATGGGTCTGGCGCCCAACTTTCGACATGCGGTTGAGTCCGGAACCCTCGTGGCCGAGGAGTATTCAGAGTATCTGCTGATTGCCCGCCTCAGGGCCGCCGCGACGAATCTGCCCTTCATGCCGACGAAAGCTGGTCTGGGTACCGATGTGCTCGCCCTTCACCCGGATACCACCCGGTTGGAAACGGATTCGGTTACCGGTGAAGCTTACGTCGCGTGTACTCCCTTGCCGGTGGACATTGCCATCGTTCATGCGCATGCCGCGGACGGGGTCGGCAATGTGCGGGTCGATCCGAAGCTGGTGTGGATGGACAACGAAATTATTAATGCGGCCGAGAGGACGATCGTTACCGTGGAGAAGATCATTCCCCACCGTGAATTCGTTGCCGAGCCCCATCGGACGACCTACCCGCGGTTCGTCGTCGACGCCGTGGTCGAGGTCCGGTGGGGGGCGTATCCAACGTCTTGTTTTCCTCGCTACACGCACGACAAGGAATTTTTCACTGCCTATTCGAAAGCGGCCCGGGCACCCGCACAGTTTCAGCAATATTTTTCCAAGCAAGTCGTCGGACCCGAGACACACGCCGCCTTCCTGCAGGCGAACGGCGGCACGGCGGCTGTGCTGCGCATTCGCAGGCGAACGACATGAGCCCGGGACCGGAAACCGCAGGCTCTACCATCGATGAACTGATGATCGTCACCCTGGCCCGGCAGTTCGATAACTCTACCCGGGCATTCAACGGCGCCGTATCTTTCATACCCGTCTGTGCCTATCTGCTGGCGAGAAAGACCCATGCGCCCGATCTCGTCTGGGCGGCATCATCCATTGCGATCGATGCGGATCCGCCCCGCTTGGGCGAGTCCACCCTTTCGGACTCCATCTGGGAGGGTGCGGCGATGCTTTCCAACTCTCCATTCGATTTCTGGGCCTTCGCTCAAGGTGGGCGTTACAACACGTTCGCATTTCGCGGCGCGCAGATCGATCGATTCGGCAACGTGAATAACACGGTGATCGGCTCGTACGATCATCCGAAAGTCAGATTGCCCGGCGGTGGTGGCATGGCGTCGTCACCGCGAGACACTGGGCTTGCCGGGAGGCCCCAGGCTCTGCGTGACCAACCTGTGCGTGATGGATTTCCATCCGGAGTCGAAGGCCATGCGGCTGAAGAGCCTGCATCCGGGGGTCACCGTCGAAACGGTGCAGGAGTCGACCGGCTTTAAGGTGCTGTTGCCGGAGCGCGAGGTTCCGATCACCGATCCACCGGGGGAGGAGGAGCTGCGCATTCTTCGCGAAGAGGTCGATCCCACCTCCATGCGTCTGCGTGAGTTTAAGTAGGAGCGACTTTAGTCACGATTCTTGACGCGGAATAAGCAAATGAAGTTCGGACTGATCCTGCCCATTCAGATCAAGGATGTGAGCCTTGATCAGCTGTGGGTGGAATTGCGCGAAGAAACTCTGGCCGCGGAAGCCGCTGGTTTCGATGCGGTGTTTCTACCTGAATTTCATCAGGCCAGAGGCGGCGCCCTGGTCTCGCCGTTGCTGATCGGCGCCGGCCTCCTGCAGGGTACGGAGCGGATTCGTTTCGGGACCAGTGTACTCGCCGCGCCACTTCACCATCCGGTGCGTCTGGCCGAGGATGCTCTGATGCTGGACTGGATCAGCCGGGGCCGCTTGATTCTGGGCCTCGGCATTGGCCATCTGGCCGATGATTTCGCGGCATTTGGAATGCCACACCGGGATCGGGCAGCGCTGTTCGACGAGTTCCTCGATGTGATTGAGTCATGCTTCTCGGCACGTCCCTTCGAACACGAGGGCGCACACTTCAAACTGAAAGCGACGATCACACCGCCGCCGTATACGCAGCCGCGGCCACCGGTCTGGATTGGTGCCCATGGTGCTGCAGGCATCGACCGGGCGGCACGGCGGGCCGACCGGTGGTTGTGCGATCCCCAACGTGATATCCCGACCCTCGGGCGGCTCGCCGAGAATTATCGGCAGCGCTGCGAGCTTGCCGGCAAGCCAGCCCGGATCGCACTCTTTCGCGAAGCCTGGATTGCCGATTCACGTTCAGAGTGTGAGCGAACCTGGGGTCCCCATGCGCTGGCGGTTCATCGGCTCTACTACAAGGTGGGCACATACCATCGCAGATATGAACCCTGGGTCGACGAGGTACGAGAACGCGACCGGTTTTCGTTCGATTTGATCTCCCGCGATCGCTTTCTGTACGGCTCGGGGAAAGACATCGTGACCGATGTACAACGCTGGTCAGAAATTACCGGCGCCGACTACATTGCCGTGCGAATGCGGCATCCCGGTGGTCCGCCGCACGGAGCGGTCATGGAGGCTATTGCCCGATTTGGTGAAGAAGTGATCAACGCGGTAGAGTTGGACCACTCCATGTCCGTAGATATATGAGAATTTCGCCGCTATCAGAATGACCGCGGCAACCCCAGGCCCTCGGCGATCATGTTTCGTGCCATCTCGTTACTGACCGGGCCGATGCGCAGTAGCCGCGCGTCGCGCCAGTAACGCTGCATATCAGTTTCCGCCGAATAGCCCATGCCCCCCAGGATTGAAATACCCAGATCGGCTGCCTTGCAGGCATATTCAGAGGCCAGCGTCTTGGTCATCGCCGCCTCCATTACGCACGGCCGCCCCTGAGATTGCAGCCAGGCAGCGTTGTACAGCATCAATTCCGTCTGCTTCTGCCACATCGCAATATCGGCGACGTAGTGCTGCAGTGACTGGAACTCACCGATCAGTCTGCCAAACGCGCGACGACTGTTCAGATGCTCAATGGCGTCCTCCAATACACCGTCGATCATGCCGAGGCACATGGCGGACATCATGATGCGCTCGTTGTTCAGCGTTTTGGTCGTGTCTTTCCAGACCTTACCCGGTTCGCCCAGCAGCAGGTCGTCCGGTACGAAAACATTGTCGAGACCAATCGTGCAGGAGCTCAACGCCCGCATCCCCAGTTTGGGGAGCGGGGTCGTCGTGACGCCCTCGCTTTCGCGTGGCACGAAAAACAGCGATATGCCGTCGGTTCTTCGTTTAACGTCCTTGTCGCTGCGGGCCATCAGCAGCAGATAGTCAGCGGTATCGGCAGTGGTGCTCCAGATCTTCTCGCCGTTGATGATCCAGCCGTCGTCCACTTTTTTGGCTTCGGTCTTCATCCCACCCAGCAGATCGGTTCCGCCCCCGGCTTCGGTAAAACTGATGGCGGTACTCAACTCGCCGGCGGCCATCTTCGGCAGGAAGCGGCGCTTTTGTTCTTCGGAGCCGTAATAGCCGATGGATTTGGTTCCGGAAAATGAAGTGATGCCCCATATCCAGCCCAACCCGGCGGCATTGCGAGCGAACTCCCGCATGAAAATTGCCTGAATGACGATATCGCCGCCAAGGCCATCATATTCTTCCGGAACACCAATACCATGGAAGCCGCCTTCGGTTAGCTTGTCCCACAGTTCCTGCGGGTATTCGTGTTCCTTGCGTTCCAGCTCCCGGCACCAGGCTTTTGGGCACTCATTGTCCACCCATCTGCGGACCGAATCACGGAATAACTCCTGTTCTTCGCTCAGCTGAAAATTCATGGCTATACCCCGCTGGTTGCTCTTTCGGCCCGCGTGACAAGGTCCCGCTGGCACTGTGGATTAGAGATTATATACTAGCCACAACTGATTATTTTTACCACAACATATCTTCCAATTATCGATTATATCCATTATATTGCAGCTAAATAGGGTGATTAACATCAACCCATAATTTAAACTCATTATACAGCCAATATTGTTTAATTTTAGCTGAGGATCGATCGGCATGGCAAAGTACGATGTGGTGGTAATCGGGGCCGGAGCGGCGGGGCTGTCGGCCGGCGCGCTCCTCGCCAAAGCGGGCAAATCGGTCCTCGTCTGTGAGAAGAGCCCGTACCTCGGTGGCCGTGCGCTCGCCGTAGAGGATGAGGGCTATACGGTCAATCTCGGCGGACACCTCATCGAGGATGGCGGTTCGGGAATTACCAAGATTTTCGAGAACGTCGGCAAAGAGTTGGTCCATGGCGAAGTCAGCACGGAAATGCCAGTCTGGGATCACGAAAAGAACCAGTGGGGCTCCATACGGGACCGCTATTCAACCAACAAGACGGAACTGAAAAAAGTCATCAAGGCGCTGGTGGAGACACCGTGGGAGGAACTCGACAACTGGGATGACCGGAATCTGCGAGACTGGATCCACCAGCACACCAAGGATCAGGGTGTCGTAGATCTGTTTGAGTTTCTCGCGGTCCTAGAGTGCCTCACTGACGAACCCTACGATCATTCTGCCAGTGACAACCTCTATGTCCGGAAGATGCACTACCAGGAACGCCGGATGGCGGCTTATTCGTGCTGGCCGGGACAGGGCTGGGGTGGCATCTGGCAAGATCTGGCTGATGCATGCCGTGAACATGGAGGTGAGGTACGCCTCAATACCGCGGTCAGCCGGGTCGTCGTCGAGAATCATCAGGTCCAGGCCGTCGAGGTGCCCCGGGAACCGCGCATTCTACCCAACGAGGCATTCGACGTGGAGACCATCGAGACCGGATGCGTGATCTCCACTCTGCCGGTGTGGAACGTGCTCAACGTCGTTTCCGAAACAGACTTACCGGACTGGTACGTCGGACAGATCCGCTATCTTGCCCAGGACCGGTTCAGGGTTGCGTGGCTCGGGCTCTATATTGCGACGGAAGAACCGGTCCACCTCTACGATCCGCGTGAACTCTCGACCTGGATACATGATCCCGTTGCCGGTCTGCCGGGGTTCTTCTTCACGCAATCGAACATGGATCCGAGCACGGCGCCGGACGGGAAACACCTTCATGTAATGGGCGGTGTGATCCCCGGCAGCAAGGGGCGCGACAAAGACTATATTCGTGAAACCTTCGACAAGTTCGAGAAGGGCATGGGCATCATGTATCCTTCATTGGCGCAGCCGATCTGGCGGCGCCGGCACCTGGTGTACGAACCGGCGTTCGGCGTAATCCAGAAGCCCTGTATGGTGGGCTCGTTTCGTCCTCATTGGCGCGCCCCGACGGTCGAGGGCCTCTATTTCGCCAGCGAGACCTTCAAGAGCCGGGGAATCGGTGTCGACCGTGCGGCCCGGGCTGCGCTGACCTGCGTCGAGGATTGTCTTGGTGGGCGGTTGCCCGGCTTCGAGGACACGTGGCGCTACTGAGTACAAAGTAGTAAGGAAGATCTGCCCAATTCAGCGCCTGGTAGGGATAAGAGTCCACGATCTGCGGTCACCAGCCGAGGTTATCACAAGTAAGTTCTTATTTCGTTGGAGGAACATATGACCGCCAAGAAAATGTTGGACGGCAAAGTCATTGTCGTCACCGGTGCCGGCCGCGGGATCGGTCGTGCCATTGCGCTAATGCTTGCCGATCACGGCGCCAAGATAGTGGTCAACGATCTGGGTAGCAGCGCCGGTGGCGAAGGCAGTGACGCCGGCCCGGCTGCTGGAGTCGTCGATGAAATCACGGCTCTCGGTGGCGAAGCCATCGCCAACTTCAACAGCGTGGCCAACTGGGACAGTGCCCATGAAATTATTCAGGCAGCGATCGACAACTTCGGTCGGATCGACGGTGTAGTCAATAATGCCGGGATACTTCGCGACACCATATTCCACAAGATGACCGAGGAACAATTCGACCTTGTCATCAACGTTCATTTGAAGGGCTCGTTTAACATGAGCCGGGCCTGCGCGTCGCATTTCCGACAACAGGAAGGCGGTTGTCTTGTGCACATGACATCCACCTCCGGCCTGATCGGCAAT
>JBDHMQ010000137.1:0-6680 GCA_039656095.1 Gemmatimonadota bacterium
CCGCAGCTCGAATCGCGACTCGGCCGGGATGTAAGCCTCCGAAGCGTGAAGCTGAAAGTCTTCCCGTATATCGCGATCCGCCTCCAGGATGTAGCCGTATCGAATCCACCCGGCTTTTCAGACTCACCTACGATACAGCTCGATGCCCTCGACTTACGGCTCGAGCTGCTGCCACTCTTCCGCAAACAGTTCGAGCTTTCACAGGTCCGGTTGATCGGACCGATTCTGCGCTACGAAGTCGCGGCGGACGGAACGAACAATATCGCGGGAATCCTGCCCGCTGATTCCGACGCAGAGGTCGCCGACCGCCCGGGGTCAGGGGCTCGCTTTGACATCAAAGATCTCATCGTGGCAAACGGCGGAATTCTGTACCGGGATGCTCAATCCGGCCGGGCGCTCAGGGTTCAGGTCGAGGGAAAACTGAACCTGACACCGGGAGACCGGGCCGGTGGTACGATGGCCAGCGATGGACGCTTCGAGTTCAGTAACGGACTCATGGTCGTACAGGGCCGCGACACGACCCGGATTCCAGATGCTGACGTTGGGATCAGGGCCCTGTTTGATCAGTCCGATGGTCGGCTGGCGATACCGAGATTACATCTTCAGGTAGCGGGCCTGACACTCGAGGGTTCCGGGGCGTCGCAGGTAGAAAATGAGTTGCGCAGTATTCGCCTCGATCTCGCATCATCCGAGTTCCAGATCGCGGATCTTCTCGCCCAGCTTCCGACCCGGGACGAACCTGCGGCGGCAACCGCCGACGGGCGCGCGACCCTGGCCATCCGTTGGGCCGGCCCGCTTGGCGGGCCGGGTGGAGAGAGCCCAAGTCTGACAGGCACGGCGACCTACTCGGAGTTGAGCGTCTCAAGCCCGGAACGCGGCCGGCTCGTCGTTGGAGCTTCGGGCACCCTTTCGTTCACGCCTGAGACGATCGACGGCGATGTGGCCGGTGAAGTCGATCTTGCTCAGTTCCAGGATACGGGCGATGACGAGCAGATTTCTGTATCGGGTACGGCGGCTTTCGACATCGACTTTCGCGGTCCGATCGGTCAGACGGAGCGATGGGACATCGCCGGCCCGATCCGTCTTTCGAACGTGGCGTACGAGAGTCCCCGACTTCCGGCCCCTGCCGAAATCGCTGATGCCACGATCCGGCTGTCTGGCGGCGGAGTGCGAGCCGATGGTCTGCTCATCCGCATCGGTGACAGCGACCTCACCATCAGCTTCTCAAGTCCACGGTTCGTGAGTTATATGCTCAGCGATCCGGCGGAGAGGGGAGTCGCACCCCCGATCCAATTCACGGTGCGCTCAGAGCGTCTCGCAGCATCCGACTTTCGGCGCGAAGAACCAGCCATCGGATACAGCGATCTGGTCAAAGCGCGACTTACCGGACGCCAGGTAGACGGTCAGGATCCGGAAGAGATCGCCCGGGCTCGATACCGACTGCCCGAGCTGTCTGACTATCGGGCATCGGGGAGCATGACGATCGGCGAGTGGATGAATCCGCCAACCAATGCACGGGACCTGTCCTTCCGGATCGACCTCGCGGATGGTGTGATCGAACTCACGCAGGTCGAGGGAGGTGTGTACGGCGGCCAGCTGTCTGGCGGACTGCGCCTCGACATGAACGGGTCGCAAGCTGCGCATGAGGTGGAGTACGACCTGAATCTGACCACGGCACGAGCCGGAGCCCTGCTCGAACGCTGGACGACATTTGGTGAGCGCCTCACCGGCACGGTGAATTTTGACATGACGACGGCTTCTTGCCGCTACCGGCGGGCTTCACCGCCGTGGGGAGCGCGAATTTTGTCGAGGGCCGGTTTGAGGATTTCGGAATCACGGACGCCGTGAAGCAGCGGTTCAATCTCGCACCGAACAAGTTGTCCCAGTTTAAGGAGCTCGGGGGTCCGTTCGAGATTCGTGACGGTCGGTTCGTAGTTCAGAACTGGAATATCGGGTCAGGGGACATCTCAGGCGTGATAAGCGGCGCGGCGGGTCTCGGAGGCGTTCTGGATCTCGACATCGCAGCCATGCTGCCGGTCGAAGCGATCCGTGCATCCGGCGTAGTCCAGAACAACCCGGCGCTCAGTGCCCTGCTCGATCAGCTGTCAGCCGGCGGGGACTACGTTCCCGTGAAGCTGGCCATTGGTGGGACGATGGAGAGCCCCGCCCTTGGAATCGACGGGGACGCCCTGGCGGCCGCACTGCGAGATCAGGCACAAAGCCAGGGATTGAATCAGCTGCAGGACGCCGGCCGAAATCTGTTGGAGCAACTGGTGGCGCCGGCCCAGGAGGAGCCCGAACAGGAGCAGGATCCCTAGCTGCACACTGCAGGTCTTTGCGAAGCCTACTCGCCGAAACCGTCCAACAGGTGCTCCTGGTACTCCGGATTTCGTTCGATATACCAGGCCGTGTACGGGCAATAGGGCATGAGCTTCAGGCCGCGTGCGACGGCGTCGTCGAGAGCAAACTTTGTGAGCTGTCCGGCGATCCCACGATGCCTGTGTTCATCCGGAACTTCAGTGTGCGTGAATGCGATCCGGTCGCGGCCGAGGCGGTAGTCTTTGACGGCCATTCCGCCGTCATCCAGTTCGGCTTCGTACCGCCGTGCTTCGGGGTTGTCGCGCATGGCGACAATCGCATCATGTTTGTTGATCACGGGCGGCTCACTTCGTTCATTTATCGCGTCCGGATGGACATGCCCACGATCCATCCGTCTCCACCTGGCGAAAGAATCGGTTGGATGGCACCGACGGTTCCGGGATCGGCCTCACGTCTGTCAAACATCCGCCCCGAAACCTTGTTGGCGAACAGGCCCGCCGCCGCGCCCGCGATCACGTCCGTGACCCAGTGCTTCCGACCGAGAACGCGGCTCGTTCCGGTGAGAAGCGCCACGGGATAGGCGACATAGCGTACCCAGGGAGCATCTTCCGCGAATTCATCTGATACTGCTCCGGCCAGGGCGAACGCGCTGGCCGTATGCCCTGACGGAAACGCCCAGTATGCTGAACTGGTAGCGAACGAGTCGAATTCATCCGCATCCCCGTCAATGCCCGTTGGTCGCCGTCGTCCGACAATGACCTTTGTCGGGAACACGATGAGGCTCGAGGCCACAAGGGATCCGATCGCCCGCAGGCCGACTCGCGACAGCCGCGGCGAATCGAACAGCTTTCCACCGAGGAATGCGGCCCCTGAGAGACTGTATACAATGGCTCCGTTCCCGAACGCATCGCCGATTTCGTAGACCTCGCTCGCAAAACCGGTCGGCAGGTTGTCGGGGCTGAGGCTCTCGTCGACCCCTTCCAGTGGCTTGATGGCGATCAGGCTTCCGAAGAACACTGCGGCGTACGCAAGGTCCGACGTGCGAAACAGGCCAGGGGTCGAATCCGCGGCAGTAGTTTGGGCTGCCGAGGGCTCCTGGGCTGCCAACGGGCTCGATACCGCGAGTATCAGCAGACAATTGATTACCGATCGGCGCAGAAATACCGTCCGCAGCCTATTCAATGGCCTGCAGCACCCGCGACACGAGGCCGCTCATTCGGTTTCCGCGAATCCACCGGGTAACGATGACCAGGTCGTGTTCGGCATCGACGTAGATCATGTTCGTGCCTGACCCGAGGTGCACGAAGGCAGACTCGGGCGCGTCCGGCAATCGCCCCTGATCTGTATTCAGAAAAAAATTCATGAATCCGTAGCCGGGCCGCGGGATCGTCGGTGTCGTGGCCAGATCGAACCATTCTTCCGACAGCAGGCGCTCTCCGTCCCACACGCCCCGGTGCAGCGTGAACAATCCGAAACGAGCCTGGTCCCGTGCACTGATGAACATGCCGCCACCCCAATGTCCGCCACCGGAGACTGACTGGATACGCTGACCACCGATCTCAACCCACGAGTTCTCGTAGCCATGCCAGCGCCACGTGTCGGAGGCCCCGATCGGGTTCATTACTCGCTGGGCCAGCACATCGGGCAGGGCCTCACCCCACACGTTCAGAGCGGCGAGCGCCAGCAGATTCACGCGCACATCGTTGTACTTCCAGGCGGTCCCGGGCTCGTTTCGCGGGCGTGTCTGCCACGTGGATTCATGCCCGACCGGACGATCGGCCCAGTCCGGTTTGTCCCACAGCGTGCCTTCCCAATCACTCGTCTGACGAAGGAGGTGGTCCCAGGTGACCTTCTGGTTGTGTGGGCTCTCGAAATGTTCGGCCGGACCGTATTCCCGCACCGGGTCATCGAGATCGCGAATCAGTCCCGCGTCCCAGGCAAGGCCGACTGTCGTAGACAGAAAGCTCTTGCTGACACTGAATGTCATATCCACACGAAACGGTTCGCCCCACTCCGCGACGATGTAGCCATGCCGGATGATCAGCCCTGTCATGTCCCCCCGTGGCTGAATCGGACCGATCGTCTCGCTGTGCGGCTCACTGTTGCGCTGCGTACTCTCGAGCAGATCTCGCGATGCAGAGGTTTCGCTGTCGATCGCGAAGGCTACCGCTTCGGCGACGAGTACTGAATCCATGCCGACTTCGGCTGCTGAACGCCACTCCCACTCGGATCCCGGGGGAGGGAAGTAGGAGTCCTGGGCATAGGCGCCCGGGGAGGCGGCGAAGAGAACAGCGACCGCAACCGCGAATGCGCGTATCCCCGGGATTCGACTCATTGAGCCGTGAACCCGCCATCAATGGGTACGGTGATGCCTGTCGTGAAGGAGTTGTCGGGCGATGCAAGCCAGACGACCACCTGTGCCACTTCCGGTGACTCTCCGAACCGCTTCATCGGGTGCAAGGTGCGCATGAACTCGATCAGCTCGTCATCGTTATCAGCAATCCGATCGAACATCTGCGTCTCAATCACAGCAGGGGCTATGGCGTTTACCCGGATTCCGTGTTCGGCGTATTCCAGCGCCGCGGTCTTGGTAAGGCCGATTACCGCGTGCTTGCTGGCGCAGTACGTGGCCAGACCCGGAAAGCCGATCAGGCCCGCTACGGACGCGTTATTTACGATCGCCCCGCCCCCACCAGCGAGCATGGCTCTGGCCTCATGCTGCATGCAGGAGAATACGGAGCGAACGTTGGTAAGGAACACCCGGTCGAAATTCTCGAGCGAAGACTCGTGCAGCGGAATGAGGGGATCGCCCTCGATACCCGCGTTGTTGAACGCGATGTCCAGAGATCCGTACTTATTGATCGTCGATTCGACGAGAGATTGGACCTGGCCCTCGTCGGTAACGTCCGTCTGTACGAAGAACGCGTCTCCTCCTGCGGATCGAATAGACTCGGCCGCTGCCTCTCCCAGCTCAGCGCGTCGGCCGGCCAGGACGACCCTGCAGCCCTGTTGTGCAAACATTTCGGCGGTCGCGAGCCCAATTCCTGATGTGGCTCCGGTAACAAGGGCAACGCTGTCTGCGAGGGGTTTCTGTGCCATGCCAGCCTCCTGTGAGAGCACCGAATTCATGCGCGAACGGAATATCATACGGCCGGTGACCGCTTGGGGCATCGCCTAAGGGGACCTCCGGCGGCCTACGCCTACCCCTTGACGGGTGGGGTTGCGCCACAAATATTCACTACTAATTATTTAAGGCTCGTGTGCCCTGTCCCGCGCCAGCCCCGATTCTCGGAGGTTCCTGATGATCCGTCGTATGCTGTTTGCATCCGCAACCGTGTTCGCGTTTGCCCTTGTCGTACCATTCACCGCACAAGCCCAGAGCGTCTTTGTGCTAGGTGGTATTTCGTCTCCATCGGGAGAGTTTGGCGACTACGCAAAGACTGGCTGGTTAGGAGCAGTCGGAGTGACCTTTCCTGTGGGCGATGCTGGCCTTTGGGCGGGCGTCGAAGGGTCTTACGGTCAGAACAAGCATGACGAGGATGTGGTCGGTGTCGACGCGGGCGACAAGACAACGCTGATCGGTGTCATGGCAATCCTCGGTTACGACATTCAGACCGAGGGTAATGTCAACCCATATGTTTGGGGAGGCGCTGGTTTGCAGTCCCACAAGTTCACCTCGCCCTTGTTCCCAGCATTCGACGAAACGTCGTCGAAATTCGGCTATCAATTCGGAGCCGGGATCGGCTTCGGCAGCGAAGAGAGCAGTGTGCGTCCCTTCGTCGAAGGCCGCTTCCAGGGATCTGAGGATTCCAAGATTATCTCCGGCGAGGCAGGATTGTCATTCAGCGTCGGTAACTAACGACGCGATAACGTCGGTAACTAACGACGCGATAACAGAGTACCAGCGGACGGGGCCCGACTATTGACGGGCCCCGCTCGTTCCCCCATCATCTCACCCAAGCTAGTGTGCCTCGTCCCGCGCCAGCCGATGTAACTGGAGGTCCAAATATGTTCCGACGTGTGTTTCTAGCGTCTCTTGCCGTAGTCTCTTTTGCCCTCACTGCTCCGCTTACCACGCAAGCTCAGAGCCTCTTTTTTTCAGCCGGCCTGGCTTCTCCAAGTGGTGACGATCTGTCCGACGTCAGCTCGGGCTGGATGGCTGCGGGTGGCGTCACGTTTGACGTCGGCACGAGCGGCGTCTGGGCAGGTGTCGATGGTGCCTATGGCCGAAACTCCACAGACGTGGATGGCGAGGCGGTCAAGCCATTTAGTCTCATGGGTGTTCTCGGGTACTCATTTCCGACAGAGGGTAGTGTCAACCCGTATGTCTGGGGTGGAGCTGGCTTGCAGGGCGTGAAGTT
>JBDHMQ010000138.1:0-5021 GCA_039656095.1 Gemmatimonadota bacterium
TGTCCTGCAGACAGGAAACGATCCGTAAGGTGGGATCCAAGGAACCCGGCGGCACCTGTGATCAGGATTCTCATCGTACCTGCTCCATGCCGATCGGATAGTACTCGAAACCAGCTTCGCGCATGCGGCTCGGCTTGAACAGATTCCGGCCGTCAAACAGGATCGAATTCTTCAGACCTGCTTGTACACGACTCCACTCGGGACGGCGGTATTGTTGCCATTCGGTCATGATGATCAGGGCATCAGCCCCGTTGCATGCCTCATACTCGTCGACCGCATATTCAACTCGGTCACCTAGATGCCAGGTTTGCGCAACCTCAAACGCGACCGGATCATGGACAACAACTTCGGCGCCGGCGGCGAGCAGATCTTCGATCAGCACGAGGGATGCTGCCTCCCGCATGTCGTCTGTTTCCGGCTTGAAAGCAAGGCCCCACACGGCGAACCGGCGGCCGCTCAGGTCACTTCCGAAACGAGCCATCACCTTCTCACCAATCAGTTGCTTCTGGCGCTCGTTTGAATCGTGGACCTCCCTGAGAATAGAGAGATCTACGCCGAGTTCTACACCTGTCCGGATAAGCGCCCGCACATCCTTGGGAAAGCACGATCCACCATACCCGGCCCCGGCATACAGAAATGCCGGACCGATGCGACCATCGGATCCGATTCCCTTTCGAATCAGGTTCACGTCAGCTCCAGCCACTTCGCAAAGCAGGGCTACTTGATTCATGAAACTGATTCGCATGGCAAGCATCGCGTTCGCGGCATACTTCGTCAGCTCAGCCGAAGCAATGTCCATGAAAATCAACGGCTTGCCGCTGCGGACAAACGGTTCATACAGCTCCTCAAGAACCGGTCGCGCGGCATCTGATTCAATCCCGCAAACTACCCGATCCGGACGCATGAAGTCATCGACGGCAGCGCCCTCCTTGAGGAATTCCGGATTCGAGCATACATGAAACGATTCGTCGGTATAACGTTCGATTTCCGACCGGACCTTGGCCGCCGTACCTACGGGAACCGTGCTCTTGGTGATGACGACTTTCTCATCCCGCATGTGCTGGCCAATGACTCCAGCCACGCTGAGAACATGCTGTAAATCGGCTGCGCCATCCTCGTCCGGAGGCGTCCCAACAGCGATGAACACGACACGAGCCGACTCGATCGCCTTGCCCACGTCGGTTGTAAATTGCAACCGGCCTTCGGAAAGATTGCGCGAGATCAGTCGATCCAGGCCCGGCTCATAGATTGGGACCTCACCAGCGTTAAGGCGCGAGATCTTCTCAGCATCGATGTCGGCACACGTAACACGGTTGCCGGTCTCTGAAAGACAGGCACCCACGACGAGCCCCACATAACCACTGCCGATTACCGTTACGTTCATTTATCTATAAGCCTGTTGAAGAACTGGGACGAGTCGCGTTACGTGCGCCACAGGGCCTCATCCGAGGCGGCGCGACGCAGGCATAGCGAAAGCTACGCACAGGAGCGCCAACGAAGGAGACGGCCCTGTGCCGCCGTAACCCTTCGGGCGAGTGATGATTGCGCGGTTGATCGTTCGTCTCTCCTCCTCGCCGTAGCGCTGCTACGACTCATCGTCGTTCCTGCTCTGAACACGCGCAACAACCACTCGCGCGGCCACCCCGGTTCTTCAACAGGCTTCTACACACTTTCACCGACAATGCTGTCGGAGCTCTGCCCGCACTCATACCGTCGGGCGATCCACCTGTAGACTTCGCGAACCGAGGCCTCGATTTCTCTCTTCGGAGCCCAACCGGTCTCATCGCGCAGAAGCCGAGCATCACCACGGATTCGCGTGATTTCTCCCGGGCGGCAGCGAGACGTGTCAGATATAACCTCGGGCCTCACGCCTGCCTCGTCGAGGATCCAGTCAAGAATCTGCCTTATCGCGATGGACTTGCCCGTCGCCACGTTGTAAGCGGCTGCAGGCTGGTCCAGATCCATAACCATTCGGAATGCCTGAACTCCATCGCGGACATCCGTAAAGTCTCGCTCGACATCGAGATTCCCTACATGCATCACCTGCTCCCGATTTCGGCCACAGGCGATTTTTGCGACTTGCGTACAGAAATCAGGTACCACGAAATGGGAAGCCTGCCCTGGTCCGACCAGGTTGAAGCTCCTTACAACCAATATCCGCAGGTTTCGGGCCCGCCTGTACGTGTGGGCAGCCAGTTCCTGCGCTGCTTTGGATAAGCCATAGGTCGAAACAGGGCGGAGTCCCATCTCCTCCGTAAGTGGTACATCCTCCCGAGCTGCATCACCGTAGGAGTCGCCGGATCCCATGACGAAAATCCGCGGATTGAACCCGGAGAATTCGTCACGGACCGCGACCACGGCCTCACAGAGATTGACGGTGCCCCCGACATTCACATCCACTGCCCGGGCCGCCTGTGCACGGGCCAGGGCTCCAGAGGCGAATCCGGCAAGGTGATAAATCTGGTCGGGACGCACGGCTGCGATGAGCCGGTACAGTGCATCATGATCGCGAACGTCAGCAGCCTTCCAGTCGGCGGCAGCCAGCTGTTCCAGGCTAAGAGTGTCTCGGGTGGGGGGTAAGGTCAGCGTGGAAGCGGCGACGTCATGGCCGATCGCCAGAAGCTCTTCTACGAGGTGCTCGCCTACGAACCCATCGGCGCCGGTAACGAGAATTTTCACGCTCGACCCCTCCGCAGATGTTGACCTGACCAGTACGACAAAAGCTCCGCCTCATGGCAGAGCCTTCCGGGAACCCAATCAGCCCGGGCGTTACCCCGGACTACTTTCGCTGAGGTCAGGGTGCCTTGGTTATTTTGCCCGCTTTGATGCAACGCGTGCATACACGCACCTTCACACGTTGTCCATCCTCCAGAATTCGAACCGGCTGAAGATTGGGCATGAAACGTCTTTTCGTACGGTTGTTCGCGTTACTGACGTTATTCCCCGTAGTGGGCCCCTTATTACATATGTAGCAGAAATTAGCCATTTTGCCGTTGTGGTCAGTTAAACGTAAGTGAGTCGGCTAGCACAAAGCTTTCCGTCTGTGGAATTACCGCCGAGTTTTCTGCATCGACCGCCGACTGATTGATCCACTCTGATCTAATAGAGTCGTTGAGCGTATAGATCCGGCCGTACGCCGTCACTCTATCCCCTGGGATTACCATCGTACCGCGCTGGATGAGATCCGGGCCGAGCAAAATGGGGTAGCTGTTCGTGCCATCCAGATCGACAGCAACCGCTCCGCGCCCCAGTCTCACCAGGACACCGAGATCACGAAGCACTCCGGTCTGTCCCACAACACTCCCCGGCTCGGCTGCCAGCTGGGCCGGAATGAACTCAACCAGCTCGCCTGTCGCTTCCTCTGCCGTGACTGCCTGTACATCTCGCTTGAATTCCTCGGACTGCAAATTCAGCCAGTAGAAGAAGCCCATAATCATGACAACCGCCAAGAGCATAAGCCACGGTGACGCTCCCCTGGAACCGGACATCGGTGTCTGCCTTTCCCGGCCGGCGGCCGCAGGATTATCCGTGTGCTCAGTCCGTCAGTTCAATGATGGCCACTTCGGCACCATCGCCCTTACGGGTTCCCAGCTTCAAAATACGTGTATATCCGCCGGGGCGCTCCTTGAACCGCGGACCAATGTCGTCAAATAACTTCTGAAGCGCAGCCCGATCTTCGATCATTCTGCGTGCCTGACGGCGACTATGCACATCGTCCGTGCGCCCAAGCGTGATGAGTTTCTCTACGACCGGGCGCAGTTCCTTGGCTTTCGCCTCGGTTGTGCGGATCCGCTCGTGGACGAGCAAGCTCGTGGCCATGTTTCGCAGCATGGCCTTCCGATGGCTGGTTGAGCGACTTAGCGCCCGGCCCTTTTTCCTATGCCTCATCAGACCCCTCTGAAGCGCCTTCGTCGTCTTCCAGCGCCCACAGATTGCCATCCTCATCGCGCTCAAGGCGCATGGCAAACCGTAATCCGTTAAGGGCAACGACTTCTGCGACTTCCTCCAGCGATTTCTCACCGAAACTTGGAACGTTCAGCACGTCATCGCGCGTCATGACTACCACGTCAAACAGCGTGCGAACGTCAGCTTTGTCAAGATTGTTGCGAGAGCGGATGGAAATGCCATCAAACTCTGACAACTCGGTGTCGAGCAACTCACACAACTCAGCCGACACTGGCCGTTTGCCGCCACTCAGGGCGACCTGTGGCATGGATTCACCATTGCCGCCAGAACCGAATTGCAGCAGATAGCCGAGATGCGTCTGGCCAAGCTCGGCTGCGTAGGCAAGTGCGTCTCCAGGTTCGATAGAACCATCGGTCTCGACCTGGACTGTCAGGCGATCAAAATCAGTCCGCTGACCGACACGGGTCTCTTGCACCACAAAATTAGCCCGCAGCACCGGACTGTATATGGAGTCGATCCGGATGAGATCAACCGGGAGGTCTTCCGGCTTATCGTGCATCTCGGCAACGACAAAACCTCGACCACGGTTGACCCAGAATTCGACGTTCAGCGGTCGATTCTCCGGCAGGTCTTCGGCCAATGTGAACAGAACCTGCTCCGGATTCACGATCGTGACACCGGATACAGATCCGACCGACGACGCCCGAACGGTACCAGCCTCGGAAACCGCGAGCTGCAAATGTGCTTCGTCCACGCCCTGATCCATCACGATGACCAGACGCTTCAAGTTCTGAATGATTCGGTGTACGTCCTCGACCACACCATGAATCGTCTGATGCTCATGTTGCACCCCGTCTGCCCGAAATCCCCAAATCGCAGACCCTGGTAGCGACGACAACAAGAGCCGACGAATGGAGTTGCCCACCGTGTGGCCAAAACCACGCTCAAGTGGCTGGAGTACGTACTCAGCTCGACGACCGTCTGCGGAGCGGTCGGATTCCTCAACGGTGCTCGGAAGCACCAATCCTGTCAGATCTATCATCTTTTTACGCTTGGCTCGCTTACTTGCTGTAAAGCTCGACGATCAACTGTTCTTGAACGGCGAGCGGGATATC
>JBDHMQ010000139.1:0-6479 GCA_039656095.1 Gemmatimonadota bacterium
TCAGATAACACCTGAATCCAACTGGGTGTTGATTGCTCAACCCGGGCCGATGGCCGCCATCACCGCCTTCACAAACACGTACAGTCCAATGAGCAAGGTGATCGCGCTTGTAGCCGATACCTTTGCCGACATTCGGCTGACTGCGATGCCGAGGACGACCATGGTCCAAAGGCCGAACAGGCTGAGGCCCTGCAAGAAGGCCAGCAACCAGCTGCCGCGTTCCAGGTCCGGGGCCAGTAGATGGAGGGACAATGTGGATCTCAGGTCGCCGGTTGCACGGATGAGCGGCAGGGTAACCAGAGCTCCAGCAGTATTGATCAACTGGGCATGAACTGTCGCCGAAAACATTTGCTTGAACGTGACCGCTCCGCCCAGGAGTACGCCGTAGACCAGCTTCAGCAGCCCCGCGAGGAATGCGAACAGGGCGAGCGTCGAGACGATGGCCATGATCCAGCCAAACGAGCGCGTGAAGCCAACGATTTTTTCCGTCGCTTCGACCTGCTCCGGCGAGGCGTCTGCGGCGAGGCCGGACATGATCGCCTCCCGCATCATCTCGGCCGGAATCATGAATTGCACAAGCAGGGAGACCACGATCGTTACGATCAGGGCATCCAACCACACAGGCCTCTCTCGAAGCGCGTCAAACAGCGCCGCGGGTGAAACGAAGACTTGCATGAAGCGGACTAGAATGTTTGGAATCGGTGTCTGAGACTGTTCAGCCTGAGGTTCGTCGTTCATGGTGTTTGCCTCTATCTCTCTTTGGAATGTAGATCGTTTGTCAGTTGCCGGGCTGTCTGATGCTGGTCCACTCAAGGTCAGGTATCTCGACCCTGAGAATGCGCCCGTCACCGGAATCAGCCCAGATGATGTGCCGGGTACCAGCGACATCCAGTTCGTACCGGCTGGCCGGCAGTGTTGCTTCACCGATCGTGATCTGCGTTGTAGTCACCCCAACCAGGCTTATGGGAAGTTCTTGTCCATCATCCGGCAGAATGGCTCGCAATCTACTTGAGCGATCTCCGTTGGCAACGAGTCCAAAAGGACCTGGCCGGGCGCCGCCAGCAATTCCGTCATCCTGTCGCCCTCATCGCTTGTTGTAGTAATCCGCAATCGAGTGCCGCTGCGGGTTAATTTGAGCGTATGGGCGGGTTGACCGAGCGCGCGTGTTTCGAATCGTGCGGGAGCGTAGGCGCCGTCGGTCCGAAGACCAAATTCTGCCGACCGCAGCCAGGTGCTTTCGCCTTCAAGCTGGATGCGGCCGACAGCCATGTATCCCTCACCCTGTCGCCGAATCGCGAACGTTTCCGTTCCCGTTATATGGTCACCCACCCACCGTGATGTCATAGCGGCCCTGGTCAACGAGATTAGGATCCTGGGCTACCGCGTCGATAGGCGAACAAAAGAGCGCTGCCACACCAAATGCGACGAAGCCGGATCTACGCATCGAGCCGATCAACGATGCAGTCGACGAGAAACTCATAAATCAAAAGTCCCTTCTGTTCAGTGGCTGTAGACGGACTGATCTGGTCCGTCGGTGCCTTCCGGACCAGATTCGGCGCCAGGTGCAGCATCAGAGACGTATCGAACTCGCCGGCATGGTCCGTCACCCCTGAATCCAGGAATCGGGAAACGTCGATTGCCCGAGTATCCACAGACCGGACGCGGACTCTTCGAGTCCCTGACGTTCCCAGGATTCTACGAGTTCATTGAGAACCCGGTGGAGGGTCTTCCGCTCCAGACCGGCTGTCCCGGCCAGTTCCAGATCCTTGCTTGAGGCGACTCCATACGGAAGCAGCGGAGCAAGCAGGATTCCGGTTCGGGAGCAGACGGCCTGGGCCAGGCATTCAGTAATCTGATTATCCGTGCCCACCGGCAGGTGGAGACCGTGCTGTGTGCAACTTCCTACCGGCAGCAGAAGTCTCGGATTCCGCCGAAACCAGTCAGCGATTTCTACCGAGGTGAGCTCGTCAAGTCTGGTCGGGCCGGCGTCACCGGTCTGGAGCCTGGTTTGCACGCCAGCTAATCTACGCTCAAGCTTGACCGGAGCATACGCCTCAGTTCTTCAACAGGCTTAGCATGATCGATTCGTTATCTGACGGTGTGACACTGATTACAGGTGCATCACGGGGCATCGGCCGAGCGCTGGCCCTTCAACTTGCGGTACCGGGTTCAAGGTTGAGCCTTACCGGTCGAGATAGTCAGGCCCTGGAGACCGTCGCAGCGGAGTGCCGGGCCGCCGGCGCGGAGACCTTGGTAACGACCGGAGATGTAGGAATACAGGCGGATGTTCGTCTTGTGGTCGAAAAGACGGTCGCGCGCTTCGACGGCATAGACGTGCTTGTGTGTAATGCCGGAGTTTCCATGGTGTGTCCATTCGGAGATCTTGATGATCCGGAGGCAATCGAGCGACTTATTCGGGTTAATTATCTCGGAAGTGTTTACTTCACTCAGCTCACGTTGCCGCACTTGCTCAGGTCCAAAGGGAGAATCGTCGCGGTGGCGAGCCTCACGGCTCTGACGGGCGTACCGACTCGGACCGGGTATGCGGCTTCCAAGGCAGCGATGGCCATCTTCTTCGACAGCCTGCGCATTGAATTGGCTGGTCGGGGCGTCTCGGTGACGGTTGCCTATCCCGGATTTGTGGAAACCGGCATTCGAGAGCGAGCTGCAGGTTCCGGCGAGGGGCGTGGAAGCAGGCCTGGTCGAATCATGTCTGCAGACGAATGCGCCCAGCGGATCTGGAATGCCGCACGGCACCGGCGTCGCGAAGTGGTAATGACGGTTCGCGGAAAGGCCGGTCGTTGGCTACGGCTTATCGCTCCCGGACTGGTGGATCGGATTGCGGCTCGAGCGGTTGGGTGGTCTTGACGGCCTCTCCGAGGAAACCGGCCGCCACGCTGGCGACCACCAGTAGCAGGCCCAGCCAACCGACGGTGGTCAAGTTCTGGTCCAGCAGGGCAAGCGCCAGTACGGCACCCGCGACCGGTTCCACTGTAGTTGCAACCGACACAGGAGCAGCCTCGATTCGTCGGAGCGCGCCGAAGAACAGAAAATTTGCCGCCAGGACGGTTCCTGCAGCCAGCAAACCCATGTACAGCCAGGCCCCTGCTCCAGACGGTGGTGCAGGTGGTCGTCCAATAACCGGCAACAGGACCGCAAGAATGATTGTCGCGCCCACGATTTCCATGAACAGCACGCGCTCCGCTCCGTATTGAGGAACAGCGTACCGCCCGATCAGGGTTGTGCCGGCGTACGACACCGCAGCGATCAGACCACCCGCGATGCCCAGGATCATGCCTTCTCGTTCCGAGGCGAACAGGAACTCAACACCGCTGCCGCCACTTACGGTCAGGGTCGCACCCACCATTACCCCCAGAGCGAGTAGAAGTCGGAGCGGGGTCAGCGCTTCGCCAAGTACGAGTCGAGCCGAGATCGCCACGATTACGGGTGCTGTGTAGAGAAGCGCGGCTGCGCCGGCAACGCCAACGCCGGCGATCGCGAATTGATAGGCTATTTCGAATCCGGCGACACAGATGCCGCCGAGCAATACGACCACGATCGCGCCACGCTTGTCCACCCGAAACATTTCCGGACGCTTCAGTCCCCATAGAGCGAGTGCAACGCCTCCAAGCAGGACTCGCCAGAATCCAACTGCAGTCAGGGCAGCCCCCTCTGCGTACAAGGCGGTACTAAGGGGTCCTGTGGTGCCCCAAAGGATACCGGCACCCAGCGCCATCGCAAATCCCATCCGCCTGGCGCGCCGGTGCACTGCTGGGGACTGGACACTTGAGTCGTGCAACGCGATCCTCCAGGTTCGGATGTGGGTGAGGGACACCGGGCGCGATCGAGCAGAGGTTAGGTACGGTCGCGAGTTGGCGTCAAGCCGAATGGAGCAAATTCGTTGACTGAAAATCAATCCAGCCGGGCCGACGACAACCGGGCGCCACTCGTTCCGCTGGCGACGTGGATCGAGCGTCCGATAGAGGAAATGCGTGTTCGGGCGCGCAGTTTTTTCGAGCATATGCATCGGCGCCGGACAGTGCGTGATTACACGAGCCGACCCGTACCGCGAGACGTGATCGAGGACTGCATCAGATCAGCGGGAACTGCTCCGAGCGGGGCCCATATGCAGCCCTGGCATTTTGTCGTCGTGACGGACCCTGTGGTTCGACGCCGGATCCGGCTGGCCGCCGAGGCGGAGGAGCGGGAGTTCTATAGCGGACGAGCGCCGAATGAATGGCTCGAGGCTCTTGAAAGACTCGGAACCGACGCCAACAAGCCCTTTCTCGAAACAGCCTCCTGCCTGATCGTGGTCTTCGCTCGCCGGTATGGAATCGAGCCGGACGGAACACGGCGCAAGCACTACTATGTGCAGGAGTCTGTCGGCATTGCGACCGGCATTCTGATCGCCGCACTCCACGATGCCGGACTCGCCACCCTAACTCACACGCCGAGCCCAATGGGCTTCTTGTCGTCCGTTCTGGAGAGACCGGAAAACGAGCGACCGTTTCTGGTCCTGGTCGCCGGCTATCCTGCTCCCGGTGCGCGAGTGCCTGACCTGAGCCGCCTTCCGCTGGCCGACATCAGCACATTCATGGAGGAAGATTCTTCCGAGGGTTGAGACGGCGTTGACCCCCGCTCGCAGATTCGGGGCGTGTACCAGACTGTAACGACTTACGCGCTCGTTGGCCTGCGCCCGGTTCAGATCCGTGTCGAAGCGTCGATTCGACGGGGAACTCCGATGTTGTTGATCGTCGGGCTCGCCGCTGGAGCGGCGCGCGAGTGCCGGGAACGAATTCGAGCCGCCGCCAGCCGAGCTGGATTGAGGTTGCCGGGGTTGCGTATCACGGTAAACCTTGCGCCGGCAGACCTGCCCAAATCGGGTGCCGCGTTCGACCTCCCAATCCTGATTGCTGCCCTTGCCGCTGCCGGACATTTTCCGGCCTCGTCACTTGACAGGCACGCGTTTCTTGGGGAGTTGGGGCTCGATGGAAGCGTGCGTCCAGTTCGTGGAATCCTCGCCGTGTGCCTTGGGTGCGCGACGGACTCGGCACTCGACACGATTGTGGTGCCGGTGGCGAATCTGGCCGAGGCAGGCGGCGCGGCCGGCATTCACGTCCTCGGCGCTGAGTCGCTGTCTTCTGTGGTTGACTACCTGACGGCAGGTGCTGCCCTCAAATCGGCCCCGGGGGTTGTGTTGACGAGCCGTCGTCTGGAGCCAGCAGATTTATCGGATGTCCAGGGGCAGGAGGGAGCGAAACGAGTTCTTGAAATTGCAGCGGCTGGCGGTCATCACTTGCTGTTGCTGGGAGAACCAGGAGCCGGAAAGACCATGCTGGCTTCACGGCTTCCGGGGCTCCTCCCACCCTTGAATCCTACCGAAGCGATTGAAGTGACAGTCGCGTACAGTGCCTCAGGACTGTTGGACCCAGGTACCGGACTGATTGGAGACCCGCCGTTCCGGTCTCCCCACCATTCGGTAACGACCGCCGGTCTGATTGGCGGCGGCTCAGGACTGAAGCCTGGCGAAGTATCACTGGCTCACCGAGGTGTCCTGTTTCTGGACGAATTGGGCGAATTCCGACCGGCCGTACTTGAGGCCCTGAGGCAGCCGCTGGAAACGGGCCGTGTCCGGATCGTAAGAGACCGGGGAGCGGTAACTCTACCGGGCCGTTTTCAGTTGGTAGCAGCCATGAACGGGTGTCCTTGCGGCTATGCTGCGAGTGTTAGCGGTCGATGCGTATGTGATCCGTGGATCGTCCGTCGATACCTCAGGCGCCTCAGTGGCCCTCTCCTTGATCGAATCGACTTAACGTATGAAGTGCCTGCACATCGATGGCGCGCAGATACGGACAGTCTGGCAGGCGAATCAAGCGGCACCGTTCGAACACGGGTAGCGGCGGCGCGGGAATTCAGTCACCGACGAGGCCAGCGGAATCGCAATGCGGATCTCTCTATGGGGTCTATGCGAACATCCTGCCGTCTGGATGACGAGGGAGGTTCGATACTCGCCGAATCAGCTCGCCGGTTCGGACTGAGTACGCGTTCGTGTCACCAGATGCAGCGGGTAGCTCGCACAATTGCTGATCTGGCCGGCGTCACTGAAATCCGACCTGTCGATGTCTCTGAAGCTCTTACCTATCGTCGTCGGCTCGGATCCATGACTTCTTCACCAGCCTTCTAGCTCTGCGGCTTCATCAACCGGAAGGTTGGCTGCTCTGCCAATGGGATGGCCGCCACGGCTCAGCACCGTAAAATTCTGCAGGATGGCATGTCCATGCTCGGTAAGCAGTGCCTCCGGGTGAAATTGGACTCCCCATATGGGCAATGTCCGGTGCCGAATGGCCATCAGAGTCCCATCGGCTGCCCAGGCCAACGGGCGAATTGGTTCCGGAAGCTCCCCGGGCGGTACCGCCAGCGAATGATATCGTGTGGCCATAAACTGTGAAGGAATGCCGGAAAACAGATCCTCTCCGTCG